>NZ_JBSFNO010000063.1:0-35777 GCF_053981095.1 Nocardia sp. NPDC003693 | reverse complement strand
GTCGAACGAGGCGCCGCCCGCGGACATGTCCGCGGGCGGCGCTTTTTCGTCGGGGTCGCAGCCGGCGCTGTGGTGTCCGGTGCGCTCGGGCTCGGCTGCGTGCCGAATCGTGTGCGGCCCGTCGCGTGGCCGATGAAATTCGGGCATCCCGGTCGTCATACCCTGTGGGTGGCACGCGTTCGGCCACCCGAGGAATCGACCGAGGAGGCAGACATGACCGCTGTGAATCCGTATCTCGTCTTCAACGGCAATGCCGAGGAGGCATTCGTCTTCTATCGGTCCGTGCTCGGCGGGGAGCTCCAGATCGCCCGCTTCGCCGACATGGGCGGCACCGACGACTTTCCGGCGGAGTTCCGCGACAAGGTCGCGAACGTGACCTTGCCGCTGGGCGATTCGCTGCTCATGGGCTCGGACGTCCCGCCGGGGCAGACGGTGAGCTTCGACCGTCCGGCGTTCTCGGTGAGCCTGGACGTGGACAGCGCGGCCGAGGCCCAGCGGGTGTTCGACGCGTTCGCCGCCGGCGGGCAGGTCGCGATGCCGCTCGGCAAGACCGAGTGGGCCGAGGCGTTCGGGATGATCACCGACAAGTTCTCGATCCCGTGGATGATCAACTACGCCCCGCGCTGACGCTCACCACCCCCGCGCCCGTCACGGTTATGTCACCGGCGGGCCGTGGGGAAGCGGCGAATCGGGCAGTAGGGTCGGGGGTGTGACCGGTCGTGGATTCCGGATAGGGAGTGGCATCGTCGCCGCCGGGGTGACCCTCGGGGTCGCCGAGGTCGTCGCGGCGTTCATCGGTCCGGACTCGGGCCCGCTGCAGGCCGTGGGAGCGTGGGTCGTCGACCACACGCCCGACGGGGTGCGGGAATGGGCCATCCAGAGCTTCGGGACCAACGACAAGCTCGTGCTGTTCGTGGTCATGGGCGTCGTGGCTGTGCTGGTCGCCGGCGTCGCGGGGCTCGTCGAGCGGTCCGCGCGGCCTGCGGGGTCGGTGCTGTTCGCGGGATTCGGGCTGGCGGCCGCTCTCGCGGCGCTCTCGCGGTCGCAGGCCTCGTGGACGTGGACGCTGCCCGCGCTGCTGGGCACGTGGGCCGGAATCATGGTGCTGCGCACGCTGATCGACCGCGTCGAGGACTGGGCGGGCGTCGTTGCGGCCGCAGGTGCGGGCGCGCTCGATTCGGCTCATGCGGCGACGCGAGACCGTGAATCGTCGCCTATATCGGACGTATCTGAGTCCGGCACCGGCCGGTCGGCGGGCGGGACAACCGACCTCGATCCGGTGACCGGGCCGGGCGGTGGGCCCTCGGGGGCGGAACCGGCGGGCGCGCAACGGGTAACGAGCGGCCGGGGCAGCGCGACGGCCGACGATGTCGCGGTCGAGCGGCGGCTCGTGGTGCGGGGGATCGTGATCGCGGCGGGCGCGGGTATCGGGGCGGGGATCGCGGGGCGCGTGCTGGGGGCGCGGACGCGGAGCGTGGCGGGGGAGCGGGCCGAGGTCGTGCTGCCCACGCCGAAAGGCGTTCCCGTCGTGGTGGATCCGGCGGCCGACCTGCGGCTGCCGGGGCTCACGCCGTATCTCACGCCGAACGCCGATTTCTATCGCATCGACACCGCGCTCACCGTGCCGCAGCTGAGCCGGGAGAACTGGTCGCTGCGGATCCACGGCATGGTCGATCGCGAAATCCGGTTGAGCTGGGCCGATCTCGACGCGCGGACGCCGGTCGAGCGGCTCGTCACCCTGGCGTGCGTGTCGAATCCCGTGGGCGGGGACCTGATCGGCAACGCGCAGTGGCTGGGGTATCGGCTCGACGAGCTCATCGCCGAGGCCGGGCCGCACCCGGACGCCGACATGGTGATGTCCCGCAGCGTCGACGGGTTCACCGCGGGCAGCCCGCTGGCCGCGCTCACCGACGGCCGCGACGCGCTGCTGGCGGTGGGCATGAACGGCGAGCCGCTGCCGACCGCGCACGGCTACCCGGCCCGGCTGGTGGTGCCGGGACTGTACGGATACGTCTCGGCGACCAAGTGGGTCACCGAACTCGAGATCACCAGATTCGATCGCGCGCAGGCGTATTGGACCAAACGCGGCTGGTCGGAGCGGGGCCCGATCAAGACCGGCACCCGCATCGACACCCCGCGCGGCGGCACCCTCGCGCCGGGCACGGTCACCGTCGCCGGCGTCGCGTGGGCGCAGCATCGCGGGATCCGCGGCGTCGAGGTCCGCGTCGACAACGGCGAATGGCGGCCCGCGCGCCTGGCCGCGGAACCCACCATCGACACCTGGCGGCAGTGGGCCTTCGACTGGCAGGCCGAGCCCGGCGTGCACACGCTGTGGGCGCGCGCCACCGACGGCACGGGCGAGACCCAGACCGCCGACCGCCGCGACGTGGTGCCCGACGGCGCCAGCGGCTATCCCTCGGTGACGATCCGCGTCGGAGGCTGAGCGGCCCGCACTCGCCGAAACCCGGTGTGGTTCGACCGATTTGCCGTGCTGCCCGGAGGTTTTCGGTGTGGCAAAGTGCCGAACGGCCTCTTGGCCGCCGCCGCGGGATTACGATCGGCGCTGCCCGTCGACCCCCGTCCGAGCCCATCCGAGGGAGCCCCGCGTGACCGGAGTACTGGAGTGGGCGCGGGCGGAGAACCTGCAGCCGGAGCCGCTCACGCTCGACCACTGGCACCAGCTCCCCCGGGAGTTCGCCCGGCTCGTCGAAGTGGTGAACGGCGACATCGTGCGCGCCGAAGCCCCGAGTCTCTGGCACGGCAACGCGGCCAAGCACCTGTCGTCGATGTTCGAGAGCGCAGCCGAAACCCATATGAGCCGCTACCAGGACGGCGTGCTCTACGTCGGCACCGGCCTGGACGTGCTGCTGTGGGAGACCCCGCGCCTCACCGTGCGCAGGCCCGACATCGTCATGTTCTCCTGCAGCCCTTCGGAAATGGGCCTGCTGCCCGCCTCGCGCATCCGCGTCGTGGTGGAGGTGGTGACCCCGGTCAGCGAACGCGTGGACACCACCGACAAGCAGGCGGAGTACGCCGCGGCCGGAATCCCCTGGTACTGGCTGGTCTACATGGATCGCGACCGGGTCGCCTACATCCAGACCTTCGTCCTGGTGCTCGGGCACTACCGCCCGCATCGCCGCCTGCTGCCGATCGTCGGGGAAACGGTGCTGGACATGCCGATCGAGATCCGCCTCGACTGGCACTGGCTCATCGCGCTGGCCTACTGACCTCGGATACGAACAGGCTCCCGGCCGTGAAAACGATCGGGAGCCTGCCTATTTCGCTGTGTGAGAGGTGAGATCGGCTGTCTGGCAACCGATCCGCGCGCGGGAACCGATCAGCTCGCGACGGTCTCCTTGTCGAGCCGTGCCTCGGACTGCTCGGCCGACTTCCCGTGCCCCACGAACAGCGCCGAGGCCACCACGCCGATCAGCAGAATGAACCCGGGCAGCAGCATCGACTGGCTCAGCGCCGTGCTGACCTTGTCCAGCACCGCGTCGGGCAGCTTCGCCATTCCCGCGCCGCCCTCGTGGATCGGTCCGGCGGGCAGGTTCTGCGCCGCGATCCGCGAGGACATCAGCGCGGCGATCGCCGCCGAACCCAGGACCGAACCCACCTGGCGGGTGGTGTTGTAGACGCCCGCGCCCGCACCGGCCTGCGAGACCGGCAGATTGTGCGTCGCGGTGGTGGCCAGCGGCGCCCAGATGCACGCGTTGGCGATACCGGCCACGCCGCCGATGACCAGGAACGCCAGGATCGAGGCGTCCGGCTTCATCAGCGCGGCGAAGGCGAAGATCGTCGCCGAGAACGCGGCGAAACCGATGGTCGGGAACACCCGGGGCGGCATCCGATCGGACAGCTTGCCCACGATGGGCGCGAAGACGCCGGTCAGAATCGCCATGGGCGCCAGCACCAGCGCCGACCGGGTGGGCGACATGTCGCGCACCTGCTGCAGGTAGAAGTAGAACGGCACGAAGACCGCGGTCACCGAGGCGCCCATGGCCGCGATGGCCAGGTTCGACATGGCGAAGTTGCGGTCCTTGAACAGGCTCAGCGGCACGAGCGGCTCACCGGTGTTGCGGGCCTGGTTGACGATGAACAGGCCGAGCACCACCACGCCCGCGGCGATCAGCAGCCAGATCAGCGCGTCCCAATCGCGGGTGTTGCCTTCCTGGATGCCGAAGACCAGCAGGAACATGCCCACGGCCGACAGCGCGACGCCAACCAGATCGAACTTGTGCTCGTGCGTCGGCAGCGCGGGCACCAGCCAGACGGCCAGGGCGAACGCGATGATGCCGATCGGGACGTTGACGTAGAAGATCCACTCCCAGCCCTGCCAGTCCACCAGCACGCCGCCCAGGATCGGGCCGACCAGGGTGGCCAGGCCGGCGACGCCGCCCCACAGTCCCATGGCCGCGCCGCGCTTGTCCGGCGGGAAGGTACGGGTGATGACGGCCATCGTCTGCGGGGTCATGAGCGCGGCGCCCAGACCCTGGACCGCGCGGGCGGCGATCAGCATCTCGATGCTGCCGGACATGGCGCACCACAGCGAGGCGGCGGTGAACACGGCCAGGCCGATGAGGTAGATGTTCTTGGGGCCGAAGCGATCTCCGAGCCGGCCGGTGATCAGCAGCGGCACCGCGTAGGCGAGCAGGTAGGCGCTGGTCACCCAGATGACCTTGCTGATATCGGCGTTCAGATCGTCCATGATGGCCGGGTTGGCCACCGCGACGATGGTCATATCCAACAGGATCATGAAGAAGCCGACGACCAGCGCGTACAGCGCCAGCCACGGATTGCGTTCGGTGGACATGGATTCAGGTTTCCTGTCTGGCGGGGGCGGCCGAAAAGGGCTGCCCGGAAAGAGAAGTGGTCACGAGGCGCTCGGTCCGAGCGGGTTGCGGCCCTCGCGGACCGCGGCCACGTCGTCGGCGCTCAGGCCCGCGCCCCAATCCGAGCCCAGGCTTTCGGTCGGCAGGATTTCGAGGCGTTCGCCGGTCTCCGGGTCGAACTCCTCCCAGGGCAGCTCGCCGCTCTCCAGGTCGGCGACGAAGGCACGGACCCACTCGCCCTCGGTGACGTTGAGCGCGTGCATGTATTCGATGACGGCCCAGAAACGACGCGGCACCTGCCGGCTCACCGCCCACTCGCGCAGCGCCTCGATCTCGGCGCTGCGACCGTCTATCCAGGTCAGGCGTTCGCGCAAGAGCGCGATCACTTCCTGCACCGGCAAATTGTGCGCCTCGGCCAGGGCGACCGGGAAGGCCGGGTACTCCTTGATCGGCAGGCGCAGGAGCTCGGTGATGCGGGCCCGCAGCCGGGCGCGGCCCTCCGAGCGGATGCGGTAGATGGTGCGTTCGGGCCGGTTGCCCGCCCGATCCGTGCCCTCCGCGAGCACCAGTCCCTGCTCCGCCAGGCGCGCCACCGTGTGGTACAGCGAGCCGGGCTTGATCTTGACCAGTTCGTCCTCGTGGCGGGTCATGAGCAGCTGATACATCTCGTACGGATGCATGGGCCGCTCCTCCAGCAGCGCGAGTACCGCGATCGCCATCGGCGTCAGCGCCACACCCGCCTGCTTCCGGTTCACTCGGGCCTCCATCCTCCAAGCCAAATATTCCACGTGGAATATACGACCGGGAGCATTCCTGGAACAAGGGTCCGCTCACCGTCTGTGAAACACCTCACCGGGCCGAATAATTGCCCGGTTCGGCCCCGAAGTCGCCCGGCGCGCGATCGGGCAGGTCGCTCGGCGGCCGGACCGTGTGCGATGGCGGACGCGCCGCGATTGCCGCGGGGTGGCCGGAACGATCGCGGTGGCGGCGCGCCTTTCGTAGGCTGGCAGCCGAAAACCCGCGCGCACGAAGGAGCAGTCATGGTCGCCACGCTGACGAAGGGGCAGAACGCCCCGCTGGAGGCGGCGGGCGTCGCGATCTCGGTGCGCAGCGCCGCGGCCGTGGACGTGTCCGCGTTGCTGGTGACCGCGGACGGGAAGGTGCGCTCGGACGCGGACTTCGTCTTCTTCAATCAGCCGTCCGGGCCCGGGGTCGATTTCGTGGCGGGTTCGCCCGCGTCGCTGTGGGTTTCACCCGCGGCCGTGCCCGCCGAGATCGACCAGGTGCGCGTGGTGCTGACCCTGGACGATCCGGCCGCCACCTTCGGGGGCTTCGCGCCGCCGGTCGTCGCCGTGGGAGACAGCTCGGGAAACACGCTGTGCGAGTACACGGTCGAGGGGCTCGACACCGAATCCGTGGTCATCGCCCTGGAGATCTATCGCCGCGCGCAGGCGTGGAAGGTGCGCGCGGTGGGGCAGGGGTACGCGGGCGGATTCGCCGCGCTGGTCACCGATCACGGTGTGAGCGTGGATGATTCGCCGGAGCCCGCCGCGGCTTCGGCAACCGCGCCCGCCGGAGCCGCCGCATCCGCACCCGCCGCGCCCGCGCCCGCCGCGCCCGCGCCCGCCCTGGCCCAGCTGGAAATCCGCAGCGTCCCTGGCGAATCCGCCCTCCCCGCCGAACAGCGCGAGCGCCTCGACTTCCGCAAGCGCGAGGTCGCGAAGGTGCTGCTCACCAAGCAGGCCACCGGTGTGCGCGCCCGCGTCGTGCTCGTCATCGACAAGACCGGCAGCATGCGCAAGCTGTACAACGAGAAGGTGGTGCACCGGGTGGTCGAGCGCATGATCCCCATCGCGATCCAGCTGGACGACGACGGCGTGCTCGAGCCCTACCTGTATGCCCGCGACTTCCTGAAGCTCCCGAACATCACCGTCGAACAAGCGCATTCGTGGACCGAGAAGTACCTGCACCTGTCCGGCACCCGCGAGGGCCTGGACTACGACTTCATCGGCCTCGGCAACGTCGAGATGCCGATCATGCGCGAGGTCATGCGCACCCTGAAGCCCGGCGGCCCGCCCACCCTGGTGCTGTTCTTCACCGACGGCGGCTTCGCCAAGAAACGCGAGATCGCCGGCCTGATGCGCGAGGCCGCGAACCTCCCCGCCTTCTGGCAGTTCATCGGCCTCGGCAAGGCCAACTTCGGCGTCCTGCACACCCTCGACGAGCTCGACGGCCGCACCGTCGACAACGCGGGCTTCTTCCCCGCCCTCGACATAGACGAGCTCGACGATCCCGCCCTCTACACGAGTCTGCTCGGCGAGTTCCCCGACTGGCTCCGCGCGGCGCGGGCGGCAGGCATCAGCCGCTGATCCGCGCCGGGGCCGACGGCTGCCCCGGTGATCTCGGGACCCGTACCCGCGGTGGGCGATTCCGGCCGAGAGCGTGCCGGGCGGAGCGAGCCGGACCACCTGCCGCAGGTGCTCGAACGCAACGGGGCCGGACCTCCAGAAGGAGATCCGGCCCCGCGGCGGAACGGTTTTCGCCTAGGAGGTCGGGCTCATGGCCTCGGCGATGATCTCGGCCTGCTCCACCGCGTGCACCTTCGACGAACCCGAGGACGGGGCCGACATGGCGCGGCGGGAGATCCGGCGCAGCTTCGCGAAGCGGGCGGGAAGGATCTCCGGGAGGTTCAGGCCGAAGAAGGGCCAGGCGCCCTGGTTGGCCGGTTCCTCCTGGACCCACGCCAGATCGGTGGCGTTGGCGTAGCCCTCCAGGGCCTCGTTGAGGCGGAACTTCGGGATCGGGTACAGCTGCTCGACGCGCACGATCGCGAGATCGTCGCGGTTGTTCTTGACCTTCTCCGCGAGCAGCTCGTAGTAGATCTTGCCCGAGGTCAGCAGCACGCGCTTGACCTTCGAACGATCACCGTCGCCGGTCTCGTAGGTGGGCTCCTCGAGCACGCTGCGGAACTTGTTGTCCGTGAAGTCCTCGATGTCGGAGACCACGGCCTTGTTGCGCAGCATGGACTTCGGGGTGAAGACCACCAGCGGGCGGCGGATGCCGTCCAGCGCGTGCCGGCGCAGCAGGTGGAAGTAGTTCGACGGCGTGGACGGAACCGCCACGGTCATCGAACCCTCGGCGCACAACTGCAGGAAGCGCTCGATACGGCCGGAGGTGTGGTCCGGGCCCTGGCCCTCGTGACCGTGCGGCAGCAGCAGCACGACCTCGGAGAGCTGGCCCCACTTGGCCTCACCGGAGGAGATGAACTCGTCGATGATGGTCTGCGCGCCGTTGACGAAGTCACCGAACTGCGCTTCCCACAGCACGAGTGCGTCCGGGTTGCCGAGCGAGTAGCCGTATTCGAAACCGACGGCGGCGAATTCGGACAGCGCGGAGTCGTGCACCGCGAACCAGCCGGCCTTCTCGGACCCGATGTTGTGCAGCGGGGTGTACTCGCCACCGGTCTTGCGGTCGATGATGACCGAGTGCCGCTGGGTGAAGGTGCCGCGCCGCGAGTCCTGACCGGTCAGGCGCACCGCGTGACCCTGATCGATCAGCGTGCCGAAGGCCAGCAGCTCGGCGAAGGCCCAGTCGACCTTGCCCTCGTACGCCATCTCCTTGCGGCGGTCCAGGACCGGCTTGACGCGCGGGTGCACGCTGAAGCCCTCGGGCACGTTCACGAACGCGTCACCGATGCGCTGCAGCACCGACTTGTCCACGGCCGTGACCATGTTCGCCGGCATCTGCTGCTCGTCCTCGACGGACTCGGACTTCTCGGGCCGGTACTTCTCCAGTTCGCGAACCTCGTTGAAGATCCGCTCCAGCTGGCCCTGGTAGTCGCGCAGCGCGTCCTCGGCCTCCTTCATGGAGATGTCGCCGCGGCCGATGAGCGATTCGGTGTAGGTCTTGCGCACCGAGCGCTTGGTGTCGATGACGTCGTACATGTACGGCTGGGTCATCGACGGGTCGTCGCCCTCGTTGTGGCCGCGACGGCGGTAGCAGATCAGGTCGATCACGACGTCGCGGTTGAACTTCTGGCGGTAGTCGACGGCCAGCTTGGCGACCCACACGCACGCCTCGGGGTCGTCGCCGTTCACGTGGAAGATCGGCGCGCCGATGAACTTCGCGATGTCCGTGGAGTATTCGGTGGAGCGCGAGTACTCCGGCGAGGTGGTGAAGCCGATCTGGTTGTTCACCACGATGTGCACGGTGCCGCCGGTGCGGTAGCCGCGCAGACCCGACAGGTTCAGGGTCTCGGCGACGACGCCCTGACCCGCGAACGCCGCGTCACCGTGCAGCATGAGCGGCACGACCGAGAAGGTGCGCGCCTCTTCGCCCTTGGTGACGAGGTCTTCCTTGGTGAGCAGATCCTGCTTGGCGCGCACCAGGCCCTCGAGGACCGGGTCGACCGCTTCCAGGTGCGAGGGGTTGGCGGTCAGCGACACCTCGATGTCGTTGTCGCCGAACATCTGGATGTAGGTGCCGCGCGCGCCCAGGTGGTACTTCACGTCGCCGGAGCCGTGCGTGGCCGCCGGGTTCATGTTGCCCTCGAACTCGGTGAAGATCTTCGAGTAGGGCTTGCCGACGATGTTGGCGAGCACGTTCAGGCGGCCGCGGTGCGGCATGCCGATGACGACCTCGTCGAGGGCGTACTCGGCGCACTGGTCGATGACGCCGTCCATCATCGGGATGACGGCCTCGGCGCCCTCGAGCGAGAAGCGCTTCTGGCCGACGTACTTGGTGGCCAGGAAGGTCTCGAACGCCTCGGCCGCGTTGAGCCGGGACATGATGTACTTCTGCTCGGCGACCGAGGGCTTCTCGTGCTTCTGCTCGACCCGGTCCTGAATCCACTGCAGCTGTTCGGGATCCAGGATGTGGGTGTACTCCACACCCACGTGCCGGCAGTACGCGTCGCGCAGGATCGACAGCACGTCGCGCAGCTTCATGCGCTCCTTGCCGTGGAAGCCGGCGACGTTGAACTCGCGGTCGAGGTCCCACAGGGTCAGCCCGTGCTGGGTGACATCGAGGTCCGGGTGCGAGCGGAACTTGTCGTGCACCAGCCGCAGCGGGTCGGTGTCGGCCATGAGGTGACCGCGGTTGCGGTACGCGGAGATCATCTCCTGGACGCGGGTCGACTTGTCGATGCCGCGTTCCTTGATGTCCTTGCGCCAGCGGACCGGCTCGTAGGGCACACCCATGCCGTGGAAGATCTCGTCGTAGAACTCGTCCGAGATCAGCAGGTTGTGCACGGCGCGCAGGAAGTCGCCGGACTCCGCGCCCTGGATGATGCGGTGATCGTAGGTCGAGGTCAGCGTCTGGAGCTTGCCGATGCCGATGTCGGCCAGCTGCTCGTCGGCCATGCCCTGGAACTCGGCCGGGTACTCCATGGCGCCGGCGCCGATGATCGCGCCCTGTCCGGGCATGAGCCGCGGCACCGAGTGGTTGGTGCCGATGGTGCCCGGGTTGGTCAGCGAGATGGTGACGCCGCTGAAGTCGTCGTTGGTGAGCTTGCCCGCGCGCGCCCGTCGCACGACATCCTCGTACGCGGTGTGGAACTGCGCGAAGGTCATGTCTTCGGTGTTCTTGATGGCCGCGACGGCGAGGGTGCGGTTGCCGTCCTTGCCCTGCAGGTCGATGGCCAGGCCGAGGTTGGTGTGCGCGGGGGTGACCGCGTTCGGCTTGCCGTCGATCTCGGCGAAGTGCCGGTTCATGTTCGGGAAGGACTTGATGCCCTGCACGATGGCGTAACCCAGCAGGTGGGTGAAGGAGATCTTGCCGCCGCGGGTGCGGGCGAGGTGGTTGTTGATGACCAGCCGGTTGTCGATCATCAGCTTCGCGGGGATGGCCCGGACGCTGGTGGCGGTGGGGATGGTCAGCGAGGCCGACATGTTCTTGACGATGGCCGCGGCCGGACCGCGCAGCACCTTGGACTCGTCGGCGGATTCGGTCTTCGGCGCGCCCGCGGTGGGGGCGGCGTTGGACGTCTTGGCCGGAACGGTCTGGGGCGCGCGCTCCTGGGTGGGCGCGGCGGCCGGGGCGGGCGCCGGGGCCGGTGCGGGCTTCGGCGCGGCGGGGGCCGCGGGGGCGGCGGCCTTGGCGGGCGCCGGAGCCGCCTTGGGGGCGGGCGCGGGAGCCGCGGCGGCGGGAGCGGGGGCTACTGCCTGGCTGTTGCCGGAGTCGCCGGTGGCTTCCGGCGTGTAGTCCGCGAGGAACTCGTGCCAGCTCTCATCGACCGACGACGGGTCTTGCTTGTACTTCTGGTACATCTCGTCGACGAGCCACTGGTTCTGTCCGAACTGGGATGTTGAGCTGCTCACAGCAGGTGTTCGCCTCATTTCGTTCTTCGCGCTGCGACGTTTGTGACGTGCCCGGCACGGGTAATCGGCGGATGCGCACCGACGCGCCCCCTCTGAGGATATGCCCACGCCTGTTCGCGCCTGGGCATGGACTACCACCGAGCGGACACATCTTCTCGTGACGACTCGTCCTCGCCCGAGAATATTCCTACTTCGCTGCCCGCCGCAGCCCACAGGCGAGAGTAGTGACCTCCTATTGATAGCAATTCCTCATGAGTGCCGATTTCGGTGATTCGCCCGTGTTCCACGACGGCGATCCGATCGGCCTGCGCGGCCGTCGCCAGGCGGTGCGCGACGATTACCGAGGTGCGGCCCCGGGTCACCGATTCGTTCGCTACCAGCACCGATGCCTCTGCGGCGGGGTCCAGGACGGCGGTCGCCTCGTCCAGTAGCAGCAGATCCGGGCGGACCAGTTCGGCGCGGGCCAGCGCGATCAGCTGCCGCTGTCCCGCCGACAGTCCGCGACCTCGTTCGCCCACCGGTTGCCGCATTCGCAGCGGCAGGGCGTCGATGGCGGGCAGCGCGCCCACCGCGGCGGCCGCCGATTCGATCTCCGCAAGACTCGCAAAAGGTTTGCCAAATGCAATGTTGCTGGCAATGTCGCCGGCGAATAAGTGAGCTTCCTGCGGCACCACCCCGAGGCGCGAACGGAAGCCCGCCAGCGCGTAGTCGCGGATATCGATGCCGTCGACCCTGATAGCGCCGTTTTCCTCGTCGTTTTCGGCGCCGTGATGCGAATCCGCTATATCGATCTTCGATAGCGCCGTGGTCGAACCGTGATTTGCCTCACGCGGCATGTCGTAAAGCCGGGCAAGCAGTTTCACGATCGTGGACTTGCCCGCGCCCGTGGCTCCGACCAGCGCCAGACTCGATCCGGCGGGGATTCGCAAACTCACACCATCGAGGGCGGCGGTGCGGGTTCCGGGGTACCGGAAGCGCACCCGGTCGAACTCGACCTCGCCGCGCAACCCGTGCTCGGCCGCGACCGCGCCGGCCGGGTCGGGGGCGATGGACGAGGGCGTGCGCAGCAGTTCGCCGATGCGCCGCAGGCCGACCCGGGCCTGCTGGTACCCGTCGAAGAGCTGGGACAGCTGATGGACCGGACCGAACAGCAGCCCGAGGTAGAGCACGAACGCGACCAGGGTGCCCGCGCTGGTGACGCCGTCGGCGACCTGCCGCGCGCCCAGGAAGACCACCGCGGCCAGCGCCACGTCCGCCCAGCCGCCGACGAAGGCGAAGAACAGCGAGATGGCGCGCTGGGCCCGCATCCGGCTGTCACGGTAGCGGCCGGAGTACTCGGCGAAGCGGCGCGCGGCGCGCTCCTCGTGCCGGTGCGCCTGCACGACCCGCAACCCGGCCACGTTCTCCGCGAAGTCGCCGTTCACCGTCGCGGCGTGCTCGCGCGAGGCGCTGTAGGCCGCGTTGGAGGCCCGGCGGAACGCCCAGGTGGCCAGCATCAGCGGCGGCAGCGCGACCAGGACGACCAGGGCCAGGCGCGCGTCGATGACGGTCAGCGCCACCGCCACGCCCGCCACCATGAGCAGGCTCACGAGCGCGTCGGGCATACCGGTTTGCAGGAAGGTGGAGAGCGCGTCGACGTCGGTCGTCATGCGCGTGAGGATCTTGCCCGACAGCTCGCGCTCGTAGTAGTCGAGCCCGAGCCGCTGCAGGTGCGCGTAACTGCGCACCCGCAGGCCGAACAGCACCCGCTCCCCGGCCTTGGCCCCCCACACCAGCGCGGTCGAGGCCGCGATCCAGCCCACGACGGCCAGCGCGATCCCGGCCCCGGCCGCGAGCACCAGCGCCCCCGCGTCCTGCCGCGTCACGCCCCCGTCGATGGCGTACCGCACGATCGACGGAAACCCGACCCCGACAACGGCTTCCAGCGCCAGCAGCGCCATGGTGCCCGCGACCAGCCACCGCACCGGCCGCAACGCGCTCGCCAGCCGGAACCCGGGGTCGGGTTCGCGCAGGGCCGCGCCGTCCATCTCGGGCCGCTCGTGCGGGGCAGGCAGCCCGCGCAGACCACGGCGCACTTCCGCGGGAACGTCGTCGCGCAGCGACGTCGACTCCGGTACGGCCGCTGCACCATTCGCGGCCGGTCCATCGCCTGTGCGCGACGGCAGGCCGGTCGCGAGTGCCGGCGGGTTCAGAGCGGCGTGTACCGCCGTCTCCGGGTCGGCGGCGGCCGGCGGGGGTGCGGGAAGGCGGATCACGCGGTCGGCGCGGGCGAGGGTGGACTCGCGGTGGGCCAGGATCAGGGTCGTGCGGGGGTGATCGGTGGGGAGGGCGTCGAAGATCGCGGCCTCGGTGAGGGCGTCCACTGCGGAGGTGGCGTCGTCGAGGATGAGGACGCGGGGGTCGGTCAGCAGGGCGCGGGCCAGGGCTATGCGCTGGCGCTGGCCGCCGGACAGGGTGAGGCCGCGTTCGCCGACCACGGTGTCGTAGCCGTCGGGGAGGGCAGTGATGAACTCGTCGGCGGCGGCCCGGGTCGCCGCGGCCCGGATCTCGGCGGCGGTGGACTCGGGGCGGCCCAGCGCGATGTTGGCGGAGATGGTGTCCGAGAGCAGGAACGCCTCGTCGAAGACGACGCCGACGGCCGACCGCAGGTCGGTCGCGCGCAGATCGGCGATGTCGGCGCGGGAGTCGGTGTCGTACAGGCTTATCCGGCCCGACTGCGGGCTGTAGAAGCGGGGGATGAGCAGGGCGAGGGTGGACTTGCCGGACCCGGCCGGGCCGATGATCGCCACGGTCTCGCCGGGCGCGATGGTCAGGTCGAAGCCGTCGAGGACGTTGCGGTCGGGGGCGAAACCGAAAGTGAGAGCCTCGATCTCGACGCCGAGCGGCCCGCGCGGCAGCGCGACCGGGTGGTCGGGATCGGTCCGCTCCGGTGCGCTGTCGATGACCTCGTTGACGCGTTCGGCGGCGGCGCGGGTCAGCTGGGCCAGCACCACGACCATGGACATCGTGCGGGTGGCGGCGGTCATGGTGCCGACGTAGGCGCTGAAGGCCAGGAAGGTGCCCAGGCCGATCGCTCCGCGCAGGGCCAGCGCGCCGCCGACCGCGATGACCGCGACCAGGCCGAGCTGCGGGATGGCGGACAGGGTAGGCGCGAAGCGAGAGTCGATGCGGGCCGCGCGCATTCGTTCCGCGTACAGGTCGCGGCCGTGCCGCTCGAGCACGTCGACCATGCGGGCCTCCTGGCCGAACCCCTTCACCACGCGCACGCCGGTGACGGTCTCCTCCACGTGCTGGGCCAGATCCGCGGCGCGCTGCTGCGCGGACCAGGTGGCCGCGTACAGCCGCGGCCGCACCCGGTAGACCACCAGCCCGAGCACCGGCACCACGAGCAGCGCGGTCAGCGCCAGCGGCGGCGAGAGCCACAGCATGACCCCGGCCGCGAGCACGAATTGCACGGCGGCGAGCGAGGACCACGGGCCCATGGCCAGCAGCCCCTGCACCAGGGTGAGATCGGAGATGGACCGCGAGACGACCTGCCCGGTGCGCAGCGCGTCCTGGCCCGGGCCGTCGAGGCGCTGCAGCGCGCCGAGCAGATCCAGGCGCAGTTCGTGCTGCACGTCCAGGGCCAGCCGCCCGGCGAGCATGCGGCGGCTGAAGCTGGTGAGGAAGCGGGCGGCGGCGAGCAGGGCCAGCAGCCCGGCCATGGCGGTGATGATCTCGGTGTTCCCGGCGGTCGCGCCGTCGAGCGCGCGTTTAGCCAGCAGCGGCCCGGTCACCTCGATGACCGCGCCCACCAGCACGGCCAGCCCGATTCCGGCCAGCACCCACGGATGCGCCCTGGACCGCTGCCACAGCCGCCGCAACCAGCCGTCGGTCCGCCCGTTCCCGGCTGTCGCGCTCACCACGGGGTCACCCCCGATCTCATCCACTCGCCGCACACTCATCTGCTTCCTCAACGATCCGAGCACCCCCCGTTTGTTCCCGGATGCCCGGGTTGTCCCGCGTGGCGGGCCGCCGGCGGCGCGTCCGTGGAGTGTCCGGGTGCGAAGTCGGGACGTCGCCTTGTGCCCGACGGCGTCAGCGTGATCGGCTGGACGGACCAGTCCATTCGAAAGGGGCCGCGCCCATGCCAATCCAGCGTCTCAACCACGCTGTGCTGTTCGTCTCCGACGTGGAGCGCTCGGTCGCGTTCTACGCCGAGGTGCTCGGGTTCCGCCGGCTGCCGATGGGTTTCCCGGGCGGCGCGTTCCTGCAGGCCCCCGGTTCGGCCAACGATCACGACCTCGGCCTGTTCCAGTCGCCGGATCCGTCGACGCCGCACCGCACCGGCCGGGTCGGCCTCTACCACCTGGCCTGGGAGGTGGACACCCTCGACGAGCTGGCCCGCGTGCGCGCGGCCCTGTCGGCGGCGAACGCCCTGACCGGCGCGTCCGACCACGGTTCCACCAAGGCCCTGTACGCCGCCGATCCCGACGGCATCGAGTTCGAGGTCTGCTGGCTGGTGCCCGACGCCGCGGTCGAGGCGGAACTGTCCGCCATGACCGCGCCCACGGTTCCGCTCGATCTGCCCGCCCTCATCGCGAAGTACGGCGGCGACACCCCGGGCGGCCCGCGCACCGACCACGAGATCTGGCGGCGGATGTTCGCCGATCGCGGCTGAGCGCGGCCGGGCCGGTTGTCAGAGGTCGCGGGTGGTGGTGAACCACCACGCCGCGCCCGCGGCGCCGGCCGTCCAGACCAGCAGCACGACGATCGCGGCGGGGGTCGGGGCGATCAGGCCGCCGTCGGTGAACTCACTGCTGGTCATCGTGCCGATGGTGGCCGACACCGGAAGCACAGCGGCTACGGCGGGGATGCCCGCGGCGCGGACGATGAGCCACAGCAGGGGTTCCAGGAGCACCACGGCCAGCCCGATCGCCAGCGCGCGCACGGGGGAGCGCAGCAGGAAGCCCAGGGCCGTGCCGAGCACCGACCAGCACACCGCGGCCAGCGCCACCCCGGCCAGGACGGCGAACAGCCAGGCCCCGATCTGCACCCGGTCCCGGCCGAACAGCAGCAGCGCGCCCACCCCGAGGGCTTCGGCGAGCAGGACGGTCGCCAGCGAGATCGCCGCCACCACGGCGGCTTTCGCCCCGAGCAGCACGTTGCGGTCGCGGGTGTACAGCGCGCTCACCGCGAGCGATCCGTACCGGTACTCCGCGCCCGCGGACAGCGCGCCGAACACCCCGGCCGCCAGGACGGCGGTCACCATGGCGAGGGCGGCGAACAGCCCGGGCCAGCCCGCGTCCGAGAGGATCCGGTCCTCGTCGTCGGACGGCAGCTTGTCCAGGACCAGCCCCAGCGTGGCGAACGCCAGCACCGCCAGCACCGGAATCAGTCCGCCCAGCGCCTGATTCACCCGCAGCGACCCGGCCTTGCGCGCCTCCGAGCGCGCCGCCCGCACTACTGGTTCCGGCACAGCGATGCGGATCATCGAAAGTCCTTTCGTGGCGAACGGGCGCCCGCGGGCACGGATGAACGGCGGCAACCGCTGATCGCGGTCCGGCCGGCGCCCGCGTGGGTGCGGCCGGCGCGGTCCCCGTGGGTCGAGCCGTCCCCGCTGAGGAAGGCGGTAATCCTGCCACCCGCCGCGGTCCGAGCCGCGTCGGGATGCGAGCTGCCGACCGGGTGCGGGCACGCGCCTCGAACTCCGATCGCGATGCGGTGCGCGGGATGCGGGCGAGACGGGGAGACCCGTTGCGGGGGCGGGCATTCGGGCTCGCCGCTGGTTGCCGTGGGTCGCGGGGCGGGGTGGGGATTCGTGGTCAACGCGGCATGCCGTAGGCGGCGGGGGTCGGGTAGGGGGCGGGGGCCGAGCGGGTCAGGGTGGCCAGGACCTGGTCCGGGTGGATGTGTTCGGGGGTGATCTCGGTCAGCTGGACGCGAGCCTGGGAGGCGGCCGATTCCAGTTGGGCGAGCGTCACTTCGGCGATCGCCAGGCGGCCGTCGGGGCGCATGACCGCGTCGGTGAAGCCCTGGGCGGCCAGGGTGGTGGCCAGCGCGATCGGGCTGGAGGCCTTGACCAGCAACCGATCCGGATGGCTGCGCCGCAGGCGGGCCGGGCTGCCCTGATAGGTGATCTTGCCGCGATCGAGCACGATCAGCTCGTCCGCCACCGGTACCACGGTGCTCAGGGTGCGCGAGGTCAGCAGCACCGTGCCGCCGCGCCGGGCGTGCGCCTGCAGATACTCGAAGAGCCAGGCGCATTCGGACAGGTCCAGGCCCTGCAGCGGCTCGTCCAGCACCAGCAGCGGGGGATCCCCCAGCAGTGCCACGGCCAGCGCCAGCCGCGTCTGCGCACCCGGCGACTGCGTCGAAATCCGTTCCCCGGCCACGGCGTCGAGCCGGGTCAGGGCGAGCAGGGCGTCCACTCGATCGTCGGAAACGCCTGCGGCAGCGGCGAATACCCGCAACTGCGCGCGCACGGTCCGGGCCGGATGCAGTCCGCGCGGGGTGAGCACGGCCCCGACGGGCTGGCGGCCGCGCCGCACCCCCGAGCCGGGTCCGCCGACGCTCGCGGTGCCCGAGCTCGGGCGCACCTGGCCGAGCAGCATGCGCAGCACGGTCGACTTGCCCGCGCCGGCCGGCCCGACCAGCGCCGCGATCGTCCCGGCGGGCACCACGAAACTGACCCCGTCCACCGCGAGGGCCGAGCCGAAGCTCCGGCTCAGCCCGGCGGCGGCGAAGGCGAGCGCGCGCGCCTGGCTCACTTCTGGAGTTTCTTCGGCGCGGCTTCCACGGCGGGCAGCGGATCGGCGTCGATGACGAGCAGTTGCGGCCAGACCCGCGGCGGCGGGCCGAAAGCCTTGCGCGAGTTGTCGATCAGATTGTGGCCCAGGGCGCGGTTGCCGAAACCGCCGATGACGGCGCCGATTCCGGCGGGGATCACCTTGCCGAGCATGAGCGCGCTGCGCTTGGCCAGGAACTGCACCATGAAGCGCTTGAGCAGCGAGTCGTTCATGGCGCTGAGTCCGGGGATCTTGTTGGCCAGCAGGTTGCCCCAGTTCTTGGCGGAGTGGCCGACGCTCTTCTGCACGATCGCCATGCCGCTGTCGCCCAGCACGACCGCGAGCACGAGCGCGCGGCGGCGTTCCTTGTCCTCGGGCGCCACGCCGTGCACGGCCGCCACGGCCAGGGTGTAGACGGCCGAGGCCTCCATGAAGAACGCGGTCTCCGCGCTCATGGCCGCGATCGAGGCGACGGTGCCGACGCCGGGGACCGCCGCGGTCGCGCCGACCGCGGTGCCGCTGCCGGTGACGGTGGTCAGGTACAGCTTCTCGATACGGGCGATGATCTGCGCCGGGGATTCGTCGGGGTGGCTGCGCCGCAGCTTGTCCACGTATTTGGCGACGGCGGGAGCCTGTACCTGCGCCCCATTGTCGAGCAGGGAGACAACCGCCCGCTCGAGCCCGGTCTTGTACATCGCGATCCCCTTCTTCGTGCGGTCCTCCGACCGAAACTCTATGGCAATCGGACAACGAACCGCGAGAGAAGCCGGTTCCGCCCCGCGCGTTCGCACCGGACCCGCCTACGGTGGGGAGGTGTCCGGTGTGTCGGAGGGCGCGAGCGGTGTACCCGATCCGCGCCTGCGCGAGTATGTCCTCGGTTACGAGGGTTACCTTTTGCGCGGATTCGAACCAGGCGTTCACGTGGGAATGCCCGGTCCGGGCCTGACCGTGATCGTCACCCTCGACGAGCCGCTGCGGATTCCGGTCACCGCCCATCCCGAGCAACCGGGCGGCAGCTGGGAGACCCTGGCCAGCGGGCTCACGGTCCGGCCGGTGGTCATCGCGCATTCGGGGTATCAGCACGGCGTCCAGCTCACGCTGACCCCGCGCGGCTGCCGCGCGCTCCTCGGCGTTCCCACCGCCGCGCTGGGTTCCTGGATGGTCGAGCTGGACGCGCTGCTCGGCGGCGAGGCCGGGGAACTGCGCGAACGCCTCGCCGCCACCGCGGACTGGAACGCGCGCTTCGCGATCTTCGACGAGATCCTGCTGCGCCGGATGCGGCCGGTGCGCTGGGATCCCGAGCTCGCGCGCGCCTGGGATCTGCTGTCGGGCGCGGATCCGAGCGTGCGGGTGGCCGCGGTCGCCGACGAGATCGGCTGGAGCCGTAGGCATCTGAGCGGCAGGTTCGCCGCCGAGTTCGGCATCACCCCCAAGGACGCGGTGCGCCTGGCCCGCTTCGAGCGCTCGCACCTGATGCTGCGGCTGCCCGATCCGCCCCCGCTCGCCGAGATCGCGGCGCTGACCGGCTACTACGACCAGGCCCACATGGCCCGCGAATGGCGTGAGCTGGCCGGATTGCCGCCCTCGGTGTGGCGCGAACGCGAGGAGTTCCCATTCGTCCAAGACCATCAGGGGGCCGGGGCGACAGGCTAGAGCCATGAACGAATCGGCAACCACCAAGACCCTGGCCACCATCTGGCCCGCCCTGATCTATCGGGACGCCGGCGCCGCGATCACGTTCCTGGAGAACGCCTTCGGGTTCGAGTGCACCGCCCGGCACGGTTCCGGCGACGTCGTCGAGCACGCCGAGCTGCGCTACCCGGGCGGCGGCGGCATCATGCTCGGCTCGGTGCGCGCGGGCTCGACCCTGAGCGAGCAGCCCGCCGGGATCGGCGCGATCTACATCGTGACCGCCGAGCCGGACGCGCTGTACGCCCGCGCGGTCGCGGCGGGCGCGACGATCGTCCGTGAGCTGCGCGATGAAACCGATTACGAGTCACGCGGTTTCACCTGCCGCGATCCCGAGGGCGTGTACTGGAGCTTCGGCGACTACGCGGGGGAGTAGGGTCGCCTGCCGGGCCGGCCGACCGCCGGTCCGGCCGGTGAACTCCGGACGTCGAGGCGCTACGCCGAGTGCGCGGCCGGGACCACGTCGCCGGGCTGTGGCGGCGGGGGCGGGGTGCCGTCGCCGAAGGGGTTGCCGCCCAGCGCTTCCCGGCCGTGCGGGGTGAGCCAATCGGACAGCTCGGGGCCCTTGGGGACGATCCGCGTGGGATTGATGTCGGTGTGCACGATGTAGTAGTGCTCTTTGATCTGGGTGAAGTCGATGGTGTCGCCGAAGCCCGGGGTCTGGAACAGGTCGCGGGCGTAGGCCCACAGCACGTCCATCTCGGTCAGCTTCTGCCGGTTGCACTTGAAATGGCCGTGGTACACCGGATCGAAGCGCGCGAGGGTGGTGAACAGGCGCACGTCGGCCTCGGTGATGGTGTCGCCCACCAGGTATCGCTGACCGGCCAGGCGTTCGGACAGCCAGTCCAGGGCGGTGAACAGCCGGTCGTAGGCCGCGTCGTAGGCGTCTTGATCACCGGCGAACCCGCAGCGGTACACCCCGTTGTTGACCTCGGTGTACACCCGCTTGTTGACCGTGTCGATCTCCTCGCGCAGGTCCTTCGGGTACAGCTGCGGGGCGCCGGGCCGGTGGAACTCGGTCCACTCGGTGGAGAAGTCGAGGGTGATCTGCGCGTAGTCGTTGGTGACGACCTGCCCGGTGGCGATCTCCACGATGGCGGGCACGGTGATGCCGCGCGGATAGTCGGGGAAGCGCGCCAGGTAGGCGTCGCGCAGGAAGTGGATGCCGAGCACCGGATCCACCCCGCCCGGATCGAGATCGAAGGTCCAGCTGCGTTTGTCGTGGGTCGGGCCCGGCATGCCGGCCGACAGCGCCGACTCCAGGCCGAGCAGCCGCCGCACGATCAGCGTGCGGTTGGCCCACGGGCAGGCCCGGGCCGCGATCAGGCGATAGCGCCCGGCCTCGACCGGGTAGCCCTCGCGCCCGTCGGCGGTGATCCGGGTGGTGATGTAGTTCGTGTCCCGCTTGAACCCGCCCGCTTCGACGTAGGTCCCGTTCTCCGATTCCGAGGTGGTCACGCGATCCAGTCTGGCAGAGACCGTGTCGTAGATTCGGGACCATGACTGACTCGAAGCCCACCCGTCTGGAACGCATCGTCACCGCGGGGGGTGCGCAGGCCGCGATCATCACCGTCGCGCATCCGCCGCTGAATCTGTTCGACAAGGCGCTGCTGGACGCGCTCGCCGCCGACTTCGAGGAGCTGGCCGCCGATCCGCCGCGGGCGCTGCTGCTGCGCGCCGAGGGCAAGCTGGTCTCGGGCGGGGTGGACGTGCACGTGTTCGACGGGCTCACCACCGAACAGGGCGCGCAGCTGTGGCAGACCCTGTTCGCGCGGGTCATCCACCCCATCGAGGCGCTGCCGTGCCCGGTGGTGTTCGCCGCGCACGGTCTGACCCTGACCGCCGCCTTCGAGATCGCGCTGGCCTGCGACATCATCCTGGCCGCGCCGAAGGCCAAGTTCGGTCTGGTGGAGACCGTGGTCGGCCTGACCCCGTCGATGGGCGGCCCGCAGCGCCTGGCCGAGCGCGCCGGTTCGGGCCGCGCCCGCGAGTTCGTGATGACCGGTGACCTGTACGACGCGGCCACCATGGCGGACTGGGGCGTGGTCAACGCCGTGCACGAGGACGTCGACGCCGCGGCCCGTGCCCTGCTGGCGCGCCTGGCCGAGGGGCCGACCCGGGCGCACGCGGCGACCAAGGAGATCATCGGCGCCTGGCGTTCGGGCGGTGTGGCGCACGCGGATTCGGTGACGCCGGAGATCTCGGGCGCGCTGTTCGCCACTTCGGACCTGAAGAACGCGGTGCGCAGCTTCCTGGATGTGGGGCCGGGCAAGGCCACGTACACGGGCGAGTAGTTCCCCTCGCCGCCGTCCGCGCCCGGGTTCCGGGCCGGGTGGTGCGGGGGTGTGCCGGGCGCGTGGGAACCGGACCGGGGGAGCCTCGGACACGGGCAACTAGCCGCAAAGACGGCGCAATCCGCCCGTAGCTGTGATCTGCATCATATAGTCACTGGTGCCTGCTGGCCACAAGGCGCTCGGAGGGACCTATGTCGCAGCTACTGGTGGAATACCCGCACTCGCGAAATGCCCGGTGCGACAACCCTCTTGCGCGCGGAGCCGACGGCGTCCTGCGTTACGGGAACCTCAATCCAGCACTCACCGAGTTACTGGATATTCAGGTGCACACCTTCGCCGCGCGCGAGGCGGTCGTCGAGATCGGGGGCCCGCGGCTCACCTACCGCGAACTCTGGTACTCCGCCTCGCGTATAGCCGGCGGTTTGCAGGAGCACGGGATCGGCTACGGCGATCGGGTGGCCGTCCGCATGCCGGTGGGCGTGCGCTGGGTGCAGGCGTTCCTGGGCGCGCTGCTGTCCGGCGCGGTACCGGTGCTCGTGCACGACCGCCTACCGGACGCGCTGGCGGACAAGGTGATTCACGACGCCAGCGCCGACTACATCCTGGACGGCGGCGGCAGCGCGAGCGGATACCGCGGGGCCCTGCCCGACGCCGCCGCCTTCATCGACGACGGCGCGTCCCTGGGTGAGCTGGCCCTGCTCTGCTACACCAGCCCGGGCTCGCCGGCCGGTCCGCGCGGGGTGGAACTCACCAACGAGAATCTGCTGTCCGCGATCCGCTCGGTGGTCGGGGCGCTGGAGCTACCCACCGAGGGGCTGCGCAACCTGGTGCTGCTGCCCCTGGCGCACGCGAGCGGCTGTGTCGATCAACTGCTCCCGACCTTCGCCGTCGGCGGCACGGTGGTGCTGGCGCCGGATCCGGCCGCGATCGCCGAAACCCTTGTCGCGGAACGAATAGACATGGTGGCGGCCACGCCGCGAATTTTCGCGGGGCTGCTGCCGGAGCTGGCGGGCGTGCGCGTGGAGGGTGTCCGCAAGGTGTGCAGCGCGGGCCATCGCGCCGAACTCGCCGCGGTGGAACCGGGTGCGGCCGAGACGGTCTCGGATTGCCTGCGCGAGGTGTTTCCCGCCGCCCGTCAGTGGTCGGTGTGGGGCGCCACCGAGACCAGCGGCATCGGCCTGGCGCGCGACGACGCCTTCGCGGCTCGGGACGCTCCGGCCCGTGACGCGCTCGGATTCGCCTTCGGCGGAACCGAACTCGCTCTCTTCGGCCCCGCCGCCGCCACCGGCCGCGGCGAATTGCTTTGTCGCGGGCCCAATATCGCCCCGCGCTACTGGAACGATCCCAAGACCACCGAGTCCCGGTTCACCGGCTCGTGGTTCCACACCGGCAACCACGTCACCATCGATCCCACCGGCCTGGTCCGCCGCGCGCCGGTTGCCTGAATGCGGCTCGGTGCGCCCCGGTTCGATCCGGTGCGCCGATCGCCGCTGGTAGCCCGGTATACGCCGATCGGCTGCCCCCGAGCCCCGTCGCGCGTTCCCTCGAACGCGATTCCGGCCGCATCGAGCGCCGAGCGCTCCCCGCGGCCGTGCGCCCGAGGAGCCGGTTACTCGATGAAGCGCGCGCGCAGCGCGGTGCGCTGTTCCGGGGTGATGCCCACCTCGGCGAGGTAGCCGTCCAGGTCCCCGTACATGGCGTTCATCGAGTCCGTGGCCGAGGCCAGGTACTCGGGCTTGACGCCGAGCAGGTCGTCGGAGAGTTCCTCGTTCGAGCCTTCGGTCATGATCGCGCGCAGGGTCGGCACGGCGTCGTTGCTGAGCAGGTAGTCGCCGTAGACGTCGTCCTCGGTGACGTCGACCGCGCGCAGCAGGGTCGCGATGGCCCAGCCGGTGCGGTCCTTGCCCGCGGCGCAGTGCACCAGCGCGGTGCCGGCGAGGGTCGATTCGGCCAGGGTCCGGATGGCCACGTGCGCCTCGGGCATGGCGGGGAAGGTGCGGTAGACCTCGAGCATGTGGTTGGAGGCGGTGGCGTGCGCCCGCGCCTCGTGCGGCGGGGTCAGGCTGATCTGGGAATCGAACGGGGTGACGTGCAGGCGCACCTGATCGGGCAGGGCGTCGTGGCCGATGTGGTCGATCTCGGCGAAGCCGCGCAGGTCGTGCACGTCGGTGACGCCGAGGTCGAGCAGCCGGGTCCGGCCCTGGTCGTCGAGTCCGCTGAGCTGGGCCGACCGCAGCAGGATCCCGTCTCGGACGCGGGCTCCGGCGGCGGTGCGGGCGCCGCCCACGTCGCGGAAGTTGAAGGTGCCGGTGATCAGGAACGGGTCGTGGCGCGCAGAAGTCACCCGCTCAGGCTATCGGTGAGCGCGGGCGTGAGGGAGGGCGAACCCGATGGGTGGAAGTGAATTCCAGGTGGTGACCGGCGCGTTGCGCCGGTGCGTCACTGTGCCCTGACCCACAGTGGCTATCTTCCGGGCACGCGGTGTCCGTAAAATACCTAGCGGTACTAATGCCTGGTTTACCGGGCGATCCGGGAATTTCGGCCATTCCCATTCGATCGCGGGCGCGTCCCGATTAGGTAACAAAACAATCTTCCGGTACGAAATCGGCTATCAAAGCTGGTCGCGAACCCAGAAAACGACGTAGCATCGATACCTGTTGAACGGGTCCACCGAGGTGCAGCTCGGGATCAATGCTGATCTATCACCCGTTGAGGCAGCCGCGCAGGCGAGGTGCGCGAGTTCTTTTCGCCATAGGGAGTCGTCGTTGAGCGCTAGTGGAGAAATCACCCAGGTCGGACTTCGGCCGGCCATGACCGAGGCCATCGAGAAAGCCGCCGCGTCGCTCGACTTCAGTGGTAATCGTGCGCTACGGGTGCTGCTGCACGCCGGAATCAGCACACTGTGGCCGATCCTGAAGTCCAGCCCCGACCGGCAGATCAAGTCGTACGAGGCCACGCTGGCGATCCTGCGCCAGCGCTGGGAGGGCGGTCAGTCGGTCTGTGTGCCGGATCCGGTCGCCTCGGCCATGTTCCAGAACATGGACGCGGCGGTGACCGACTTCCTGGAACTCTGCGCCCAGCGCTCGGGTACGCAGTGGCTCGAGCCGGTCGACGCGGTGGCGGCCTACCTGGTGGCGGTGATACAGGGCATGGTGCTGCGGTGGCTCTCCGACTGCGACGACGAGACGGCGCTGGTGGTGCTCGACGACCTCGTCTCCTACATGTCGACCAAGGCCGTCGATCTCTGAGTAGGGACGCGGCGCGAGTTCGCCGAGATACTGGACGTGTGACCAGTTTCGTGATCGAATGAAGTGGTGACCCAACCGTCTCCGATCCCGGGGCTGCACGCGGCCACCGAGGATCTCGACCCGCCGCTGGCCGCCGTCGACATGGCCGCGCTGCGGGCCAACGCCGCCGATCTCGTGCGCCGCGCCCGCGGGGTGCCGATTCGAGTGGCCAGCAAATCCGTGCGCTGCCGCGCCGTGCTGGAAGAGGTGCTCGGCAGCGATCTCACCCGCTCCGGTGGCTTCGCCGGAATCATGGGATATTCACTCGCCGAAGCGATTTGGCTCGCCCGCCAGGGCGCGCGAGACATTCTGCTCGGCTACCCCAGCGTCGACCGGGGCGCGCTGCGTGAACTCGCCGCCGATCCGGTGCTGCTCGACGCCATCACCCTCATGATCGACGATCTCGATCAGCTCGACTTCATTCGCGCCGTCATCGGCGACCAGCCCGCGCCCCGGATCTGCCTGGACGTGGACGCCTCCCTGCGCCTCGGGCCGCTGCACCTGGGCGTGCGGCGCTCGCCGCTGCGCGAACCCGAGCAGGCCGCGCGCGTGGCCGCGGCGGCGAAGCGGCGCGGGTTCCGGGTGGTCGGCGTCATGACCTACGAGGCCCAGATCGCCGGGCTGCCCGACACCAATCCCGCTGTGCGCCTGGTGAAGAAGCTCTCGGCCATGGAGATCCTGCGGCGGCGCCGGAAGGTGCTGGACGCGGTCCGGGCCGAGGTCGGCGAGCTGGAGATCGTGAACAGCGGCGGCACCGGATCCATCGAGGTCAGCATTGCGGAGCCCGGTGTCACCGAGGTGACCGCGGGGTCGGGGCTCTACCTGCCGACCCTGTTCGACGGCTACCGCAACCTCGCGCCCCGGCCGGCCATGTACTTCGCGCTGCCGGTGCTGCGGCACCCGGCCGAGGGCATCGCCACGGCCTACTCCGGCGGCTACATCGCCTCGGGCCCCGCCGGGGCCTCGCGGGTGCCGAAGCCGGTGTGGCCCTTGGGATTGGGGCTGATCGGCACCGAGGGCGCGGGCGAGGTGCAGACCCCGCTCACCGGCGCGGACGGTCTCGGCATCGGTGATCGCGTCTGGTTCCGGCACGCCAAGGCCGGTGAGCTGTGCGAGCGGTTCACCGCCGTGCAGCTCGTCAGCGACGGGCAGCGCACGACGGTGCCGACCTATCGCGGCGAAGGGCAGTGCTTCGGCTGAGTGCCGCCGTCGCACCGCGTTCCGTCGCCGGCGTTCACAGCCGGTCCACCTGGAGCACCGCCGCCAGATCGGAGAGTTCGGCCTCGGTGGCGGGCAGGAATTCGGTCAGCAGCGGTGACCGGACGATGATCGCCGACCACATGGCCCGGGAGATGGCCCCGGTGACCCAGTGCCGCGAGACCAGCGCGCCGACGCCGCGGGGTGCGTCCCCCGGGGCGGAGGTGGTCATGGAGACCAGCACCACCGCCGCCTCGCGCCCCTGGAAGTGATCGGCCGTGCCGACCAGCACGTCCTCGATTCTGGCGCGGGACAACAGGGTTCGGATGCGCGCGACCTGGGCGTGATAGGGCGCGACGACCAGAATGTCGTGCGGGTGCAGGCGGCGGGTGCCCGCGGCGGTCTGCCACGGCAGCCCGAGCAGGGTGCGCACCTGGCGCACGATCTCCCGCGCCTCCTCGGCGGATTCGGTGCTGTTGCCGTGATGTTCGACCGTCACCGTTCGCACGCCGGGCGCGACGCCGTCGAGTTCTCTTGCCAGGGTGACGGTTTCGTTCGAGCGCAGCCGGTTGTCGTAGCGCAGCCGGGACACCGGGCCGGACATGCGCGGATGCATGCGCCAGGTGCGGTCGAGGAAGTAGCCGTAGGCGGCGGGGAGCGTGCGATGCGGTCCGACCACGCGGCCGAGCACGGAGTCGCCCACCGGTTCGGGATGCACGCCGTGCCCGGCGGCGGGCGCGAGATCGCCCACCAGCAGCAGGTTCGCGGCACCGGCCGCCACCGCGACCGCCTCGGCCAGCGGGAGCCGGCCCGCGTCCACGATGACCAGCAGATCGAGCCGGTCGCACGGAATGCGCCCGGGTTCGGTGAAATCGCGGGTCAGGCCGCCCACCACGCAGCCGTTCACCGCGTTGTCCAGGAACCGGGTGTAGTGCGCGGCCTCGATGTGCAGCCATTCCGAGGCCACCGAGCGCGCGTCGGTCTTGCCCACCAGTTCGGGCAGGATGCCCTCGCGCACCACCGCGTCGAGCACGTGCTCCACCACCGGGTGCGCGCGTGCCATCACCCCCACGCGCCATCGGTACCGGGTGACGAGTCTCTCCAGCACGCGCGCCACGGTGTCGGTCTTGCCGGTGCCGGGCGGGCCCTGGACCGCGACGTAGGAGTTGTCGAGTTCGAGGATGGCGGCGGTGACCGCGGAGGCGTGGTCGCCGAACACCTCCGGCAGCGGGCCGCCCCCGCGCAGCCGGGGCGGGCGGCGGCACAGCAGGTCGAACACCGCGTTCGCGGGGACGTCGGGCAGCGCCACCAGGAGCTGGTGCGCGACGTCCTCGAGCACGTCCTCGAGGTGTTCGTCCCGGCCGGGCGGGCGGGGGACGATCGCGGACGGCAACTCGGTGTAGGGCGCGCAGTCCTCGGGCAGCAGTTCCACGACCCGGATCACGTCCTCGAAATTCGCCGCGGGCACGCCGCCGAGCACCGTGGCGTACGCGTACGCGCGGCGGCCCGGCGCGGTGCGCATCCCGGGCGCGGGCCGGTCGTAGAGGGTCAGCACCGGGGTGCCCGGGGGCGGCGCGTTGCCGGTGCCGAGTCGCCCGGTGAGCGTGAGGTAGCGGCGCAGGGGCTGCTGCCCGGTGCCGTGCCAGTCGGTGTCGACGGTGCCCTGATCGGCGATGAGCACCCCGGGGGTCTCGGCCCATTCCTCCACCGGGTGATCGAGCCGATCCTCGTGCGCCCAGCGCAGCGGCCGCCGTTCGCGCCGGTGATAGCCCAGTGCGGCAGCGGTATACGCCGCCGCCACCTGCGCGATGTCCCGGTGGTCGGGGTGCCCGCTGTCGGCGAACTCCCGCAGGGCGGCCTCGACTTCGTCCGGCCCGCTCTCCCAGTAGTCGTACGACAGGCGGCGGGCGGGCGGCACCCCGTGCTCGGTCGCCAGCTCCGCGAGCCAATCCCGCAGGCGCAGTACGGCTTCGGGGTCGTCCTGGAGTTCGTGTGATCCGTCGGGGCCGTGGACCGTCCCCGCGTTCGCGGCCGGATCACCGGGACGGCCGCGGCCGGCGTCACCCGGATGCGTGAAATCCGTGTCGCCGGAACGGATGTGGTCGTGCGCCGCGCGATTCGGCGGCAGCTCGCTCAGGTCGTACGAGCGCGCCCCGACGATCATCGCCGCCCGCACGATCGGGTACAGATCCACCACGGCGGGCAGCAGTTCCGAGGCCGCGTCCTCGCCGTCGGTCCGGCGTTCACCGAGTTCGCTCAGCAGTGGGCGCAGCGCCGTGCGGTAGTGGTGGATGCGCAGCTCCGGATGGCGGCCCTGACACTCCTCGAGGAACGCCAGCAGTGCGAGACCGTCGTCCTCCGGATCGGTGACCGACCGCCGAATCACGAAGGAGCACACGGATACCGGCGAGTGGTGCGGCGCGAACATGACCGGGTGCCACGCAGCGGTGGCCAGTGCCCCGGCTCCCGGGTGCGGGGCGCCACCCTCGAATGTCCCCCCGGCGCCGCCCGTTCCGCCGCCGGCGAGAAGTTCGAAGACCCGGTTGCCCGCGCCCCGCTGTGCCGCGTGGTCGGCCCGGGTGCGCACGGGGTTCCCTAGGGTTTCGACGGCCGCCCCGAGATATCCGGGCGCGGCCACCGTACAGACGCGCACGATGAGATCGCCCGCTGCGAAACGGATCTCGGGCGACCGGCCGAGCACGCCGTGCCCGACTGCCGTGTGGATCGGGGGCGATGCGATCGGGTCGCCGAATCCGTCCATCGCCGGGCCGTGTGCGGTGTTCCAGCGCGGCGCGGCGCGGCCGGGTCCGGCCCGGTGCGGGTCGAATCGTTCGTCGCTGGGGGCGAACGGATCGGAGCCCGGGATGCCAGGGCCGGAACTGGGCGCGAGATGGTATTCCGCCGCCCGAGTACGGGATTCGGCTGTCCCGCGCGCCGGGGCGACGGTCAGGAACAGATCGCCCGGGGTCGGCGGGGGGAGGGCGGCCAGGGCCGCGGCGGACAGCAGGGTGTGGGTCGGGTGGGCGCTGCGCTCGCGGTGCAGCTGGAGTTCGGCCTGGCGGCGCAGCGCGGTGAAGGTGGGGGCGGGGACGCCGGTGACGGTGTCGTCGGCGGCGGCCAGGCGCTCGATCGTGGTGATCCCGGCGTCGCGGAGCTGGGCGTGGGTGGTGGCGCGCATGCCCGCGACCAGCCAGAGATCGCGCTGGGCATGGAGTTCGGTGGTGCAGACGGCGCAGCGGCCGCAGGCCAGGAAGCGGCGGTCGCCCCACTGCACCGGGAGCAGTTCGCCGAGTTTGATGTCCAGGATGAGGTCGAGCCGGCGGCGGCGGGCCGCGTGCACGAGGGCCATCTCGGCCAGGGGCGCGGTGACGGGCACGCCGTCCACCCACAGGTGCGCGTGCGGGCGGGGCCGGAAACCGATGTCGCGCAGCGCCTCCGCGGTCGCGGACAGGCGCAGCAGCGCGGTCATCCGGGTCGCGGCGGTGGCGACCGCGGCCGGGATGTATCCGTGATCGCCGGACGCGGTGTCGCGCAGCAGGAAATCGCAGCGGGTCACGAAGGACCCGTCGAACAGGACGGCATCGGCCACCACGTCGGCTCTGTCGTGCAGGGCGGCGCGGGTCTGTTCGTGCGCGGCGGTGAGGTCCGCGGGGGTCGCCGTTCGACCGGGCGCGTCCAGCGGGCCGCGGACGCGGACCACGCTCGCGCCGAACCGATCCCGGAGATCGGCGAGCCGGTCCGCCACGGCCGGGTCGCGGGCCGGATCGGCGGCGGCCGGATCGGCGGCGGCCGGATCGGCGATCCGCGGCACCTGCCCCAGTTCGGCGTCGAGGGCGCGCAGCAGCGCGAACTCACAACGCGCCGCTGACACCAGATCCGAGGTGCTGCACACGACACGATCACCGAACAGAATCAATCGCGGCCCTCCTGTGCCGTTGCGCCGGCGACCGCGCCTGCCGCACGCGCCTGTGCGTGCCGAGCCGCGTCACTGCGTAATGACTGGATGCGTGCTGCCGGCCCGGCCGGACGCGGAGAACCCTACAGCCCGTTTCGGCGTGTCGCCCGGCATTACGCGGCGGGCGCGCACCCGCGCGCCGCCCCGGTCAGGCGGCTGAATCCGGCTGTCCCGGCATTTGCGACAATCGCCGGATGCCGTTCTTCGATGGCCCCCGCGGGCGGCTGCATCACCGCCACTGGCCCGCCGCCGACGCCGTCGCGAGCGTGGCCCTGTTACCCGGAATCGGCCAGCACAGCGGCCATTACCACCGTTTCGCGCGCGTCCTGAACACCGCGCGCATCGACCTGTGGACCCTGGACACCGCGGGGCACGGACTCAGCGAAGGCGACCCCGCCCACCCCGGCACCCTGACCGAATTGGCCGCGGACGCACACGCTTTCCTCGCCCGGATCCCGCCAACCCCCCTTGTGCTGATGGGCCACTCGCTCGGCGCCGCCACCGCCCTCGCCACAGTCGGTGCGGTTCCCGCCCTGGTGCCCCCGCACCCGACTCCGCCCCCACTCGCCGCGCTGATCCTGTGCGGCACCCCGCGAACCGTCCTGCACGGCGCCCCGCCGCAGTCGGCCCGCCCCGCCCCGGCGGCCGGTTCCGCCCCGCCGCCCGCCCGCTCCGGCTCCGCCGCGCCGGCGTCCACACCCGGCACGGAACCCCAACTCCCGCCCCGGCTTCCGGCACTGGTGGTGCACGGTGTGGACGACCGCCGCGCCCCCGTCGACGCCGTCCGCGCCTGGGTGCGCCGCCAACCCGGAGCCGACTACCTCGAGTACCCGGACGCCGGCCACGACCTCCTCCACGAGCCCGTCCACGCCGAGGTCGCCGCCGACATCGCCGCCTGGGTGGTCTCCCCGCCCCGGCTCCACTGAACCGAGCCCCGGCCTCCCCGCGCGCGAATTCGCGGCGCGGCGCGGCCATCCCGAACCGTTCGCGGGGGCAAGGGTTTACGTTGGCAGGCGTGCCACTCTACGAATTCGAAGGCAAGCGGCCCACGATCGACCCGACGGCCTTCATCGCGCCCACGGCGACCCTCATCGGCGACGTCCGGGTCGAGGCGGGCGCCTCGATCTGGTACGGGGCGGTGCTGCGGGCCGACCTCGCGCCCATCATCATTCGCGAACGGGCGAATGTGCAGGACAACGCGGTGATCCACGTGCCGCCGGAGGTGACGGTCGAGATCGGGCCGGGCGCGACGCTGGCGCACGCGGTCGTGTTCCACGGCGCGACCCTGGGCGCGGAGTCCATCGTGGGCAACGCCAGCACGGTGCTGGACGGCGCCAAGATCGGCAGCGGCACCATGATCGCCGCCCACTCCCTGGTGCAGCCCGGCCAGGAGATCCCGGACGGCGTCCTCGCCGCGGGCGCGCCCGCCGAGGTCAAACGCCCGATCGCCGGCACCCAGGCCGAAATGTGGGTCAAGATCAACCCGTCCTACTACGCCGACCTGGCCCAGCGCCACCGCACGGGCATCACCGAAATCGAGTAGCCCGCGCTAGCCGGCCGGGTACAGCAGCGCGACGACCTCCTCGTCGGTCAGCTGGTGGAAATCGTCGTAGACCGCGCCGACGCCGCCGAGCTCGCGGGGGACCAGCGGGCAGATCACCTCGTCGGCCAGCGCCCGAATGCGCTGCAGCGCTTCCCAGGACGAGACGGGGACAGCGACCAGCAGGTGGCGGGGCTCGTGCAGGCGGGCGACCTCGCAGGCGGCCGCGACCGTCGCGCCGGTCGCCATGCCGTCGTCGACGATCACCACCGTGCGGTCCTTCAGCGGAATGGGCGGCGTCGGCCGCAGCAGGGCCCGCCGGCGTTCGAGTTCCGCGCGTTCGAGCGCCTCGACCTCGGCGATCTGTTCGGGGGTGACCCCGGTGTGGCGCAGCACGTCGGCGTTGAGCACTCGCACCCCGTCCTCGCCGATCGCGCCCGCCGCGAGTTCGGGCTGCCACGGCACCCCGAGCTTGCGCACCAGCAGCACGTCCAGATCCCCGCCGATGATGCGGCGCATGGCCGCCGCCACCGGAACCCCGCCGCGCGGCAACCCCAGCAGCAGCGGATCCGCCGTGCGCAACCGCACGAGCACCCCGCCCAGTGCCCGCCCGGCGGCCCCTCGATCCGGATAGGTCATTACCGTCCAGTCTAGGTGCGCCGGGCGGACCCGGTCCGGGAGCGAACGCCGCGGTACCCGTGCCTGGCCCGTGTCTTCCAGCGGAGCCTCGGGCATATTCCGCTGCGGCACCGCCGCGCACGAGGATCTCGCCGGGCGACATCGCTGCCGGGCGACGACCTCGGGCCGCGCGACGAACCGGGCGGCGGTCCGTGTACCTGTGCGAATTCTCCCGGCGAGGGTTCTACGCTTCGCGAATCCCGAAGCGGCGCAGGGCCAGACTCGGATTCGTGGTGCGCACCTCGCGCAGATGATCCAGATCGACGCGGGCCGTCGCGATGCCCGGCTGATCGCCGAGCTCGGCCAGCACCGCGCCGCTGGGCGAGATGATCGTGGACGCGCCCGAGCCGCGCGGGGCGGCCTGGTCCGAGGCGGCGACGTACATGGTGTTCTCGATGGCCCGCGCGCGCAGCAGCGTCGTCCACTGATCGACCTTGCCCGGCCCGGGAATCCACTGCGCGGGCAGGACCAGCACGTGCGCGCCGGCGTCGGCGATGCGCCGGATGCCCTCGGGGAAGCGCAGATCGAAGCAGGTCTGCATCCCGAACACGACCCCGTCGACGGTGAAGGTCTGCGGCGGGTCGAGCGGGCCGGGCAGCACCAGCTCGGACTCCTGGAAACCGAACGCGTCGTACAGGTGCACCTTGCGGTACACGGCCGCGAATTCGGCGTTCGGCGTGGCCGCGACCAGCGTGTTGTAGATGCGGTCCGCGGGCAGGTCGCCGCCCGGCGCCTCCACCACGCCGGCCACCAGGTGCACCCCGAATTCGGCTGCGATGCCGCGCAATCCGTTCACGAACGGGCCGGTGAGCGGTTCCGCCGCCGCGACCACCCGTTCGTCCAGCCGCGTCACCGCGTACATGGCGTACTCGGGCGCGATGACGACCTTCGCTCCGAGTTCACTGGCCGCCCGCACCTCGGCGCGCAGCGCGGTGAGATTGGCCACGGTGTCGGCGCCGGGCGCGAATTGCACCACCGCGATGTCCACCGCGCCCGCGGGCGACACCCCGGCGGGACTCGCCGCCTGTGCCGCCGGCTCCTGGGCGAGCGCGCTCATCACCTCTGAGCTGCCGGATTCTGCGGTCGTGACCGCGCCGGTGACGTAGTTGCGGACCGGCGCGGGTTCGGCGTGAACCGGTCCCGATGCCGGCAGAACGGGGGTCGTTGCCGCGGATGCGGGCGGGTTGTCCGGTTGCACGTCTTCCAGCCTATTCACCCGATGGTCGGGGCGACCAGGGCAAGGCAGTAAACTGCTGGTCAATGAGTACCTCACCGGCCGACAGCGTTCCCACTGACGACGAGAGGGACGCGAACGGCCCGTCCTTCGCTGATCTCGGTATCGATGACCGCGTCCTGCGGGCCATCGCCGATGTCGGCTACGAATCGCCGTCGCCCATCCAGGCGGCGACGATTCCACCGTTGCTGGCGGGTTCGGACGTGGTGGGTCTCGCGCAGACCGGCACCGGTAAGACCGCCGCCTTCGCCATCCCGATCCTCATGGGTCTGGAAGTCACCGGCAAGGCCCCGCGCGCACTGGTGCTGGCGCCGACCCGTGAGCTCGCGATCCAGGTGGCGGAGGCCTTCGGCCGGTACTCCACCCACATTCCGGGTCTGAACGTGCTGCCGATCTACGGCGGTCAGAACTACGCCGTGCAGCTGTCCGGTCTGCGCCGCGGCGCGCACGTCGTGGTCGGCACGCCGGGTCGTGTCATCGATCACCTCGAGCGCGGGACGCTGGATCTGACCCAGCTGCAGTACCTGGTCCTCGACGAGGCCGACGAGATGCTCAAGATGGGCTTCCAGGACGACGTCGAGCGCATTCTGCGCGACACGCCCGACACGAAGCAGGTCGCGCTGTTCTCGGCGACCATGCCGCCGGTGATCCGCAAGATCGCCAAGCAGTACCTGCACGATCCGGTGGAGATCACGGTCAAGACCAAGACCTCCACCAACACGAACATCACCCAGCGCTGGGTGTCGGTGTCGTACCAGCGCAAGCTGGACGCCCTGACGCGCATCCTCGAGGTCGAGTCCTTCGAGGCGATGATCATCTTCGTGCGCACGAAGCAGGCGACCGAGGAACTGGCCGAAAAGCTGCGCTCGCGTGGCTATTCCGCCGCCGCCATCAACGGCGACATCGCCCAGGCCCGGCGTGAGCGCACGATCGGCCAGCTGAAGTCGGGCCAGCTCGACATCCTGGTCGCCACCGACGTCGCCGCCCGCGGCTTGGATGTCGAGCGCATCTCGCACGTCGTGAACTACGACATCCCGCACGACACCGAGTCCTACGTGCACCGCATCGGCCGTACCGGTCGCGCGGGCCGCAGCGGTGACGCCCTGCTGTTCGTGGCCCCGCGCGAGCGCCGCCTGCTGGACGCGATCGAGCGCGCGACCCGCCAGCCGCTGACCGAGATGCAGCTGCCCAGCGTGGACGACGTGAACGCGCAGCGCGTGGCCAAGTTCGGCGACACCATCACCGAGAATCTGTCCTCGGCGAACCTGCCGCTGTTCCGCAAGCTCATCGAGGACTACGAGCGCGAGCACAACATCCCGCTGGTGGACATCGCCGCGGCGCTGGCGGTCGGCTCGTACGACGGCAACAACTTCTTCATGGAGCCCGATCCGGAGCCCGTCGTGCGCGAGCGCCGCGAGCGCCCGGAGCGTTCGTTCGCCGGTGACCGCGAGCGCCGTCCGCGCGAGGGCGGTCCGTCGCTGCACCGGCAGACCGGCGCCGAGCTGGCCACCTACCGCATCGCGGTCGGCAAGCGCCACAAGGTCGCGCCCGGCGCGATCGTCGGCGCCATCGCCAACGAGGGCGGCCTGCGCCGCAGCGACTTCGGGCACATCAGCATTCGCCCGGACCACTCGCTGGTGGAGCTGCCCGCGGACCTGTCGCAGGAGACGCTGAACGCGCTGAGCCGCACCCGCATCAGCGGTCAGCTCATCCAGCTCGAGCTCGATTCCGGTGCGCCCGGCCAGCGTTCGATGAGCCGCGCGCCCCGTCGCCCGGCGGACCGCGACTTCAAGCGCCAGGACCACAAGCGCAAGCCCCGCGCCTGAGCGGTTCCCGCACAGCGCAATTCGCACGATTGATCTCGCGCCCGGGCCGGCAAGCCCGGGCGCGAGCTCGTTGTCGGGACGGCAGGTTCGGCAATCTGCTGACCCTGCCCGTGGGAGACGGCGGCATCCTCTACGTCGAACCCTGGTATCTGGAACGCAAT
>NZ_JBSFNO010000062.1:0-36947 GCF_053981095.1 Nocardia sp. NPDC003693 | reverse complement strand
GCTCGACCAGGCGCCGCGCGGAGGCGTCCTCGAACAGGTCGGTGGCGTAGGTCAGTTCGAGATCCAGGCCCGCGGGAACGCCGGGCGCCGATTGTTTTTCGACGAGGGTGAACTCCAGATCCCAGCGCGCCACCCCGGCGGAGATCGCGGTGGCGACGGTGTCCAGGCCCGGCAGCGGCACCGTCTCGGGCACCGCGCCGTGCACCGACAGCATGACCTGGAACAGCGGGTGGTGTGCCGGCGAGCGCACCGGCTCGAGCACCTCCACCAGGCGTTCGAACGGCAACTCGGCGTGCGCGAAGGCATCGAGATCGCCCTCGCGCACCGTGTCCAGCAGCGCCGCGAAACTCCGGTTCCCGTCGACCTCGGTGCGCAGCACCAGGGTGCCGACGAACATGCCGACGAGCCGATCGAGGCGCGCGTCGACCCGGCCGGCGATCGGGGTGCCCACCGCCACGTCGGAGGTGGCGGCCAGGCGTGCGAGCAGGGTCGCCAGCGCCGCGTGCAGCACCATGAACACGCTGACCCCGCTGCGCTGGGCGAGCGTGTGCAGCGCCGCGTGCAGGTCCGCGTCCAGGTGCGCGCGCACGGTCGCGCCGTGCTGGGAGGCCACCGGCGGGCGCGGGCGATCGACCGGGAGTTCCAGGCATTCGGGCAGTCCGGCGAGCCGCTCGCGCCAGTAGCTCAGCTGGCGGGCCGCCGGACTGGCGGGGTCGTCCTCGCTGCCGAGCGATTCCCGTTGCCACACACTGTAATCGGCGTACTGCACCGGCAGCGGCGTCCAGTCCGGCGCGGCGCCGTCGCGGCGGGCCGCGTAGGCGGCGGCCAGATCCCCGGCCAGCGGCGTCAGCGACCAGCCGTCCGCGGCGATGTGGTGCACGACCACCACGAGCAGGTGGTCCTCGGGCGTGACCCGGACCAGGGCCGCGCGCATCGGCAGCTGCGCGGTGAGATCGAAACCGGCACGGGCGAAGTCGCGGGCGTCGTCCTCGGCGGAGTTCGTCCCCGCGGCGGCGTCCACGTGCGCGACCAGCTGCGCGAGCGGGATCGCGGCCCGCTCGACCGGCAGCACCACCTGATGCGGACCGTCGGCGTCCTCGGGGAACAGCGTGCGCAGCACCTCGTGCCGGGCGACCACGTCCGCGAGCGCGAGCCGCAGCGTCTCGGCCTCGAGCGGGCCGCGCATGCGCAGCCCGACCGCGACGTTGTAGGCGCCGGAGTCGGTGTCGAAGCGGTTCAGGAACCACAGCCGCTGCTGGGCCGGGGACAGCGGCACGCGCGCGGGGCGCGGCGCCGCGCCGAGCACGGGCCGGTCGCCGGCGCCCGCCGCGCCCGCGAGCGCGGCCGCCAGCGCGCCGACGGTCGGCGCCTCGAACAGGGCGCGTACCTCCACGCGCACGCCCAGGGCCGCGTCCAGCCGGGCGGCGACCTTGGTGGCGAGCAGCGAATTGCCGCCCGCGGCGAAGAAGTCGTCGTCCAGGCCGATCCGGTCCGCGCCGAGTACCTCGGCGAAGATCTCGGCGACCGTGTGCTCGGCGGGGGTGCCGGGTGCGCGGTAGCGCGCGACCGCGAACACCGGCTCGGGCAGGGCGCGGCGATCGACCTTTCCGGTGGCGGTCATCGGCAGCGCGGGCAGCACCATGATCGCGGCCGGGACCATGTACGCCGGGACCGCGGCCACGAGCGCGGCGCGCACCGTGTCCGCGGCGACGGTGCGCCCGGACGCGGGTGCGAGATACGCCACCAGCTGATCGCCCCGTGCGCCGTCGGCGCGGGCGACCACGACCGCGGACTCGACGCCGTCCTGCGCCAGCAGTGCGGCCTCGATATCGCCGAGTTCGATGCGAAATCCGCGCATCTTGACCTGAAAGTCGGTGCGCCCGTGGTACTCCAGTGCGCCGTCGGCGTTCCACGCGGCGAGATCGCCGGTGCGGTACATGCGTTCGCCCGGTGCCGGGGCGTAGGGATCGGGGAGGAACCGTTCGGCGGTCAGGACGCCCCGGCCGATGTAGCCGTGCGCCAACTGGATTCCCGCGAGGTACAGCTCACCCACTACCCCCGGCGGCACCGGCCGCAGGCGCGCGTCCAGGACGTACACGCGGGTGTTCCATTCGGGCTTCCCGATGGGCACCGCACCGGTGTCGGCGTCCCCGACCCGGTGCGCGGTGACCGACACCGCGGCCTCGGTGGGGCCGTAGAGATTCCACAGCTGGATGTGCGGGTTGGCGTCGCGGAAGCGCTGGGCGACCGCGGCGGGCAGCGCCTCGCCGATGGCGAGTACCAGGCGCACGGTGGCGGGCAGTTCCGCGCGCGGGCCCGACATCAGCGCGGTGAGCATGGACGGCACCAGGTGCAGCACCGAGACGCGGCGCTCGGCGATCAGGGCGCCGAGGTAGGCCGGATCGCGATGCCCGTCCGCGGCGGCGATGACGGTGCGCCCGCCGACCAGCATGCCGGAGTAGAACTCCCACACCGACAGATCGAACGTCGCGGCGGTCTTGAGCAGCACGGTGTCGTCGCCGTCGAGACCGAAAGCGTCCTGCTTCCACAGCAATTGGTTCACCACCGCGCGATGCGGCAGCGCCACGCCCTTGGGGCGGCCGGTGGAGCCGGAGGTGAAGATGATGTAGGCGGTGTGGTCCGGGCGCAGCGGCGTGCGCCGCTCGCCGTCCAGCACCGGGTACGGCGGCACCGCGGACAGATCCAGGGTGTCGATCGCGAGCACCGGCACGCCGGCCGGCGGCAGGCCCGCGGCGTCCGCGGCGGTGCTGAGCACGCAGCGGGGCGCGGCGGTCGCCAGGATGTGTTCCAGGCGCTCGGCGGGCTGATCGGGATCGATCGGCACGTAGACGCCGCCGCTGACCGCCACGGCGTACATGCCGATCATGAGTTCGGCCGAGCGGCGCATGGCCAGCGCCACCGGGGTCTCGGGTCCGACGCCGAGCGAGATCAGATGCCGGGCAAGGCGATTGACGCGCTCGGAGAATTCCCGGTAGGTCAGGCTCCGCGACCCGGCCGGGGTGTCGGCGACCAGCGCCACCGCGGACGGGGTGCGGGCGGCCTGGGCGGCGAACAGCGAGGCCAGGGTCTGGCGGGTGTCCAGGGCGTGCCCGGTGCTGTTCCAGTCGTGCAGGATTCGCCGGCGCTCGCCGGGCTCGAGCAGGTCCAGATCGCCCAGGGCCGCCCGCGGGCGCGCGACGGCGTCGGCGAGCAGGCGGGTGAATCGACCGGCGAACCCGGCGACCGTGCTCTCGTCGAAAAGGTCGGTGGCGTAGACGACATGGCCGTCGATGCCGGCGGGCGCTCCGGACTCGTCGTACCGATCGGTGAGCACGAGCTGCAGATCGAACTGTGCGACACCGGTTTCGATCGGGCTGCCGGTGACCTCGAGCCCGGGCAGCTCGACCCCGATCCGGCCGAGGTTCTGGAAGGACAGCCCGACCTGCACCAGCGGGTGACGGGCGGTGGAGCGCACCGGGTTCAGCGCCTCGACCAGCCGCTCGAAGGGCAGGCGCGTGTGCGCGAAGGCCGCCAGATCCAGCGGTCGCTGCCGGATCAGCAGATCGGTGAAGGACTCACCGAGCTCGGGCCGGGAGCGGAACACCACGGTGTTGACGAACATGCCGATGAGCGCGTCGAGATCGGCTTCGCCGCGCCCGGCCACCGGGGTGCCGACGGCGACGTCGGAGCCACCGGAGAGGCGGGCCAGCAGCACCGAGAACGCCGCGTGCACCGCCATGAACAGGGTGGCGTCGTGCGCGCGGGCCAGACCGAGCAGATTCGCGTGCACCGCCGCCGGAATCGCCAGTTCCAGCTTCGCGCCCCGGTAGGACTGCACGGCCGGGCGCGGGCGATCGTAGGGCAGCGACAACTCGTCCGGCAGGTCGGCCAATTCCGCGCGCCAGTACGCCAATTCGGTGGCCGCGACGCTGGCCGGGTCCTCGATGTCGCCGAGCGTGGCGCTCTGCCAGAGGCTGTAGTCGGCGTACTGCACCGGCAGCGGCGGCGCGTCGGGCGCCCGGCCCTCGCGGCGGGCGGCGTAGGCCGCGCCGAGGTCGCCCAGCAGCGGAGCCAGCGACCAGCCGTCGGCGGCGATGTGGTGAATCACCATGGCCAGCACGTGCTCTCGCGGGCCGGTGCGCAGCAGGCGCACCCGCAGCGGGGTCTCGCTCACCAGGTCGAAGCCCTGGGCGCCGATCGCGCGCAGGCGCTCGCCGAGGTCGGCGGCGGAGACCTCGAGCACGGGCAGGTCGATGCTCGCGGCGGGCCGGATCACCTGGTGCGGCCCGTGCGGGCCGTCGGGGAACACCGTGCGCAGCGGTTCGTGCCTGGCCACCAGATCGGACAGGGCCGAGCGCAGCGCCTCGATGTCCAGCTCACCGCGCATACGCAGCGCGAACGGGATGTTGTAGGTGTACGCCGCGGGGTCGAAGCGGTTGATGAACCACAGGCGTTGCTGGGCCGGGGACAGCGGGACGCGCGCGGGGCGCGGTCCGGCGGTCAGCGCCACCGCGCCGGATTCGGGCAGCAGGGTGGCCACGCGCGCGGCCAGCCCGGACACCGTGCTCTCCTCGAGCACCAGCCGGACCGGCACCGAGACGCCGAGTTCGGCGCCGAGGCGCGCGGCGACCCGGGTGGCGCTCAGCGAGTTGCCGCCCAGGGCGAAGAAACCGTCGTCGAGGCCGACGCGCTCGACCTCGAGCACCTCGGCCAGCACGGCGGCGACCGCCTGTTCGCTCGCGGTGACCGGCGGGCGGTAGGCCACGGTGGTCGCCACCGGCTCGGGCAGCGCGCGCCGATCGAGTTTGCCGTTGGCGGTCAGCGGGATCGCCTCCAGCGCGACCCACGCCGCGGGCACCATGTAGTCGGGCAGGCGCAGGGCGACGCCCGCGCGCAGCACCGCGGTGTCGATCGGGCCCGGGGTCGCGGGCACCACGTAGGCGACGATGCTCGATTCGCCCGCGTCGTCGGTGCGCACGACGATCGCGGCCTGTCCGACCGCCTCCTGGGCCAGGACGGCGGCCTCGATCTCCCCGAGTTCGATGCGGAATCCGCGCACCTTGACCTGATCGTCGGCGCGGCCCAGGTATTCGAACTCCCCGTTCGGGGTCCAGCGTCCGAGATCGCCCGAGCGGTAGAGCCGGGTGCCGGGCGCGCCGAACGGATTGGCCACGAACCGCGCCGCGGTCAGCGGGCGCTGTCCGAGGTAGCCGCGGGCGAGCTGTTCACCCGAGACGTAGATCTCCCCCGCCACCCCGAGCGGCGCGGGACGCAACCGGCGGTCGAGCACGTACGTGCCGAGTCCCGGTATGGCACGGCCGATTCCGCCGCCGCCGGTCGCCGCCGCCGCGCGGTCCAGCGCGCGGTGGGTGACGTGCACGGTGGTCTCGGTGATGCCGTACATGTTGATCAGCCGGGGCGCGTCGTCACGGTGCCGGCGGAACCATTCGGTCAGTCTCCGGGGCTCGAGCGCCTCGCCGCCGAATATGATGTAGCGCAACGCCAATGGCTGCTCGTCGACCGCGGTCCGGGCCGCCAGGCGATCGGCCTCGACCAGCTGCGCGAAGGCCGACGGGGTCTGGTTCAGTACGGTCACGCGTTCGCGGCGCAGCAGCGCCAGCAGGTCCGCGGGCGAGCGCGAGGTCTCGTAGTCGACGACGACGAGCGTGCCGCCGTACAGCAGTGGGCCCCACAGCTCCCACACCGAGAAGTCGAACGCGTAGGAGTGGAACAGCGTCCACACGTCCCGGTTGTCGAAACCGAAGTCGCCGTGGGTGTTCCGGAACAGCGTCGCGACATTGGCGTGCGGGATCTGCACGCCCTTGGGACGTCCGGTGGAGCCGGAGGTGTAGATGACGTAGGCGATGTTGGCCGGGGTGAGCGGGGCGCGGCGATCGGCGTCGGTCAGCGGGGCGTCGTCGGCGCCCGGTTCGGCGAATTCCGCGTGCAGCACCGGCAATTCGGCGGGCAGGGTGATCGGCAGCGTCGCGTCGGAGATCGCGCAGACCGGGCGGGCGTCGGCGAGCATGTACGCGATGCGATCGGCCGGGTAGTCCGGATCGATCGGCAGGTAGCCCGCGCCGGACTTGATGACCGCCAGCAGCGCGACCACCAGTTCGGCCGAGCGCGGCAGCGCCACCGCCACCAGCGTTTCGGGTCCGGCGCCGTAGCGCACCAGGGCGCGGGCGAGCCGGTTCGCGCGCGCGTCGAGTTCGCGGTAGGTCAGGGTGACCCCGGCGCACGACAGCGCGGTGGCCGCGCCGTGCGCGGCGACCGCGGCGTCGAACAGGTCGGTCAGGGTGGCCGCGGGCGCGGGGGCGGGCGCGGGCGGCACGGCCCATTCGCGCAGTACCAGTTCGCGTTCGCGCGCACCGAGCACCGGCAGCGCACCGAGGTCGGATTCGGGTGCGCTGGTGAGGAACTCGGTCAGGAACGCCAGGAAGCGCCGGTGGTGCGCGGCCAGTTCGTCGGCGGTGTAGCGCGCGGGGTTGCCCATGAAGTCCACGTGCAGCCCGCTGTCGCCGGACCCGTTGTAGATGTTGATCGACAGGTCCTCCACCGGGCCGGTGGACAGCAGGTGCATGGTGGCCTCGGCGTCGCCGAAGCGAAGGCCGTTGTGGAACAGCATGATATTGACGACCGGGCCGAAGAAGCCGCGGTGCTCGCCGCCGGCGCCGAGGTCGCGCTGCATGTCCTCGTGCCGGTAGCGCTGATGACGCAGCGCGTCGCGAATGCTCGGGTCCACCGTGCCGACGAGATCGGCGACGGAGGTGCCCGGCGCGATGTCGAACGACAGCGGAACCACATTGGAGACATAACCCGCGGACATGCGTAGCTCGGGCGTGGTACGGGCGGTGACGGGCAGGCTCAGCGAGACCCGCGAGCGTCCGCTGACCGCGGCCAGGTAGGCGGCGACGCCGGCGGTCAGCAGCGCCGGGCGCGAGGCGGCGAAGCGTTCGCGCACCGAGTCCAGGGCGTCCGTGCACGCGGGCGCGAGCACCCCGCCCTCGACCCAGCGCTCGGCTTCGGCGACGCCGTAGCGGTCGCTCAGGCTGAAGATCGAGTCGAGGTGGCCGAGCTTGCCGCGCCAGAAGCGCTGGTCCTCGGTGAAGGCCGCCGATTCGCGGTAGGCGCGCTCGGACTCGTAGATGGAGTGGACGTCGTGCGCGGTCGACGGGCTCGGGGCCGTGCCGTCGGTGAGGGCGTTGTAGTGCTCGGCGATCCGGGCCACCAGCAGCATGGCGCCGTAGCCGTCGATGGCGATGTGGTGCATCTTGGCGAACCACAGGTATTCGCGATCGCCGATCCGCAGCACCGCGGTGCTGAACAGGCGATCACCCAGCAGTGGAATCGGGACCGCGGCGTCCTGGCGCATCCAGACCATGGCCGCGGCGCGGGGGTCGTCGCACGAGCGGAAGTCGTGACGCGCGACCTCGACCGGTTCGTCCGGTCCGACCAGCTGGCGAGGATTTCCCTCGACCTCCACGATCCGAAGCCGGAGGCTCTGCAAATCCGTAGCACATCGACGCAGCGCTGTCTCGAGGCGCGCGGTATCGAAGTCGCCGCGAATCTCCACGTACTGCGCCACGGTCAGCGGCACGTCCGGAGCGATGTGCTGCGCGTTCCAGATACCGATCTGCGCTGCTGACAGCGGGAACGAAAACATGATTTCCGATGCGTCACGACCTGCCGGATCCAGGGCCAAGGCGGTCATCTCACCACTCCAATCACCGATAGGAATCTGGACATATCCCGGGAAGAAGAACAACCGCTGTGAACACGGCGAGCGCCGCACCCTCTGGCAGCAACTTTTCTGCAACGCTCGATGATGGAGTTCGTTCAGACCGAGCGCCCGGATTGGTTCCTTTCGAAAAGAATTGATAATCCGCACAATTCGGGCATGAAGGATGAATCCTCGGTCCGCACAGCACGAATCGGCCGGACGCGTCGTACATGCGTCCGGCCGGTAGTGAATATCCTTTTATTTCAAGTGCTCAGCGCACCGTGAACACCCTGCTGTGCCATCCGGTCGATCCGCTGGGGAAGGGCGGAGTGCGTTGTTCGGACTGTGTTTCGCCGTCGCGATCGATGGCACGCACCCGGATTGTGTGGGTGCCCGGGGTCGCCGTCCACTGCCACGTCCACTGCCGCCAGGTGTCGATGGAGTACTCCGCCGCCAGTGTCGCGGCCTGCCACGGCCCGTCGTCCACCTGCACCTCGACCCCGTCGATCCCCCGGCGCTGCGCCCAGGCGACGCCCGCGACCGTGACCGGGCCGGCCGCGACGGTGGCGAACGCGGCAGGCACGTCGATCCGGGAGGCGGTCTTGATCGGCGCGCGATCGGCCCAGCCGCGATCGGTCCAGTACGCGGTGGCCCGATCGAAACGGGTCACCTCGAGATCGACCACCCATTTGGTGGCCGAGACGTACCCGTACAGACCGGGGACGATGAGGCGTGCGGGATAGCCGTGCGCCAACGGCAGTGGCGCACCGTTCATACCGACCGCGAGCAGCGCGTCACGCCCGTCCAGCAGCGCGGCCAGCGGCGAACTCGCGGTGAAGCCGTCGATGCTGCGCGACAGCACCATGTCCGCGTCGGGACGCACGCCCGCGGCGCCGATCAGTTGCGCCAGTGGATAACCCAGCCAGCGCGCGGTTCCCGCGAGCGTGCCGCCGACTTCGTTGGAGACGCAGGTGAGGGTGAGTACCCGTTCCACCGGGGTGAACTGCCGCAGTCGATCGAAGTCGAATTCGACCGTGCGATCGGTCATTCCGTGGATGCGCAGCCGCCAGTCCGAGCTGGTCAGCGCCGGAATCTGCAGTGCGGTATCGACACGGTAGAACTCGTCGTTGGGCGTGATGAAGCTCGTCAGCCCCGGCACCGCGGGCCGGGCGTCGGGCGGCACCTGCGGCTCGGGCGCCCCCGTGCGCGGCAGCAGGAAACGCGCGCGATCCGCGACCACGTCCCGCAACCGCGCGCCCAGCACCCGCCCGGCGGCGGCCGCCCCGACCGCGAGCGTGCCGATCGCGGCCGCCGACACCAGGAATCGGCGTCTGGACAGCGCCGCGGGCGCGGGGGCGAGCGGGGAAGGCGTGCCCGCCACCAGGATTCGCAGCGCCAGGATTCCGGCCGCGATCCCGGCCACCGTCGGCAGCGCGAACCACACGGTGGCGGTGGGTCGCTGCAGCGCCGCCACCATCGTCACCGCGCCCAGTGCGAGCAGCGCGATACTGCCGTAGGGGCGGCGGCGCTCCACCAGGCCCGCCAATGCCGCGCCCACCGCCATCACCGCCGCCATCGACACGAACAGCGCGAGTTTGTCGTTGCTGCCGAAGCGGCGGATGGCCGCGTCCTTCAGCTCGTGCGGGGTGTGGTCGACCATGGTCGCACCCAGCACGTAGAAAGGTGAGGACGCCGGATCGATGAACGCGGCCACCAGGTGCCCCACCCCGAGTACGGTGGCCGCCGCGAGCAGGCCCGCCACCGCCCCGCGCATCCGGCCGTGCGACCGCCCCCGTGAATCCTGCTGTGGCTCTTCGGCTGTGCGGGGTGGCGCGGACATGATGACTGCTCTCGGTCGGTCCGGACGCGGCCGGCTCAGGTCAGGAGATTGATACTGGCCACCGGTTCGGTGGTCGGCTGCGGTGATCCCGCCGCGGGTTCCAGGGTCACCGCGAGGGTGTCGGCGGGGCGGAAGGTCGTGACCACGGCCTCCCCGGCCGGTTCGGGCAGCACCGCGGCCGAGCGCGGTTCGCCGCCCAACTGCACCAGCCAGATCTGGTACGCCTGCCCCGCGGGCGGCGGGGGCACGTCGACGAAGCGAATGGATGCCGCGGAAAGCGCTGCCGAGACCTGTATTTCGAGTTCTCCGCCGCCCGCGACGCGCACCACGCGGGTCGTGACGTCGGGTTGCCGGTCGATCAGCGAGGTGGAGAGCGCGTCGATGGCGGGGCGATCGTGCGCGCGCTGCACCACGAAGATCAGTCCCGCGCCCAGCGCCACGAGCAGCAGCACGGCGGCCACGGTATCGATGCCGGTGAACGGGCCCAGGCCCCACCTGCGCGGAGCGGGACGTTGCGTCAGAGCGAGGTATCCGCTCTGGTCCCGGGCCGCGCGCAGCATCCGGTCCAGGGCGCGCATCAGCCGGTCCTCCGCCCCCGCCGGGGGCGGGCAGGCGTCGAGCACGCTCAACTCGGCCATGGTCTCGCGCACCGCGCTGACGCCGGTGTCGAATTCGGCGGCGGTCACCCGGTCGGCACGGTCGCGCCTGCGGTCGATGTCCGCGCGCTCGGCCTCGCTCACCGCGTCGAGCGCGTAGGGGAAGGCGAGCTCGGCCAGATCGTCCCTGTCCGGCCGCTCGATGATGCTCATCGCAAATCACCTCCTGTCAGGCAGGCCGCTAGTCGCTTGAGCCCGTCACGAATTCGTGTCTTCACCGTGGGCACCGGCGTGCCCAGGTGGTCGGCGACCTCGGCATAGGTGCGGCCGCCGTAGTAGGCCAGCGCGATGGTCTCGCGCTGGATCGGGGTGAGGGTCTCCAGACAGCGCAGGACAGCGCGCTCCTCGGCACGCTGCTCGACCGCCTCCAGCACCACGTCGTGGTCGCGGCCCAGATACAGATGCCCGTGGGCGACTTCGCGCCCGGCCGAGGAATTCTCGGCGCGGATGCGATCGACCGCGCGCCGGTGGGTGAGCATCATGAGCCAGCCCATCGGGCTCGACACCCGCTGGTCGTAGCGCTCGGCCAGCGTCCACACCTGGAGGTACACCTCCTGGGCGATCTCCTCGGCGATGGCGCGATTGCGCGTCATGCGCACCGACAGGCCGAAGACGCGATGACCGGTGAGCCGGTACAGCTCGGTGAACGCGTCGCGGTCGCCGCCGCCCACCGCGCCGATCAGCGCGGTCAGGCGGCGGGCCAGGTCCTCGTCCCGTCCGGGACGCACCGCCGCGCAGGAGGGTCCGGTCCCGGGGTCGTCCCCGAGCTGCCGGAACAGCGGCACGACCTTCGCGTTGTCGTCATCGCTCACACTGACACCTGTGTTCTTCCTCCGGTTTTCGCCGGGGCGAACAGGATTCGCGGCATCGGCGATCACGTGCGTCGGTTCGAGGTGATGGACCTGGGCGACCATGGCGTGTCGATCCGGAGCTAGGCGGCCGGCGGCATGAGCACGCTGTCGATCATGTAGACGGTGGCGTTGGCGGTCTTGACCCCACCGCACACGACCGCCGCGTCACCGACCTTGAGGTTGTCGCCGCTGCCGGTGACGGTCACGCTGGCGCCCTCGACCGTCTTGTGCGTGCCCGCGATCTTGTCCGGCGCGATCTGACCGGGCACCACGTGGTAGGTCAGGATCTTGGTCAGGGTCGCGGAATCGGTCTTGAGCGAGTCGATCGTGGCCGCCGGGATCTTCGCGAAGGCCGCGTCGACCGGCGCGAACACGGTGAACTGTCCGCCGTTGAGCGTGTCGACGAGGTTGACCTGCGGGTTCAGCTTGCCCGACACCGCGGCCACCAGCGTGGTCAGCATCGGGTTGTTGGACGCGGCGGTGGCCACCGGGTCCATGGCCATACCGCTGACCGAACCCGCTCCGGTCGGCACCTGCTCGGCGTACGCCTTGCAGCCGGGACCGACCAGGTTCGCCGCGGGCGCGGCGGCCGAGGTCGTCATGGCCATGGAGCTGGTCGAGGAGGCGGTGGAATCGGACTTGTCATCGGAACAGCCGGTCAGACCGGCGGAAACGGCCGCCACGGCGATGGCGACGGCGATGGTGCGCTGCGTGAGCTTCATGATTCGTTCCTTCGATACGTCGGCTCGTCGGGAGCCTGTTCGGCAAGGGAGGGAAGAGCTTTCGAGCGATGCGTGATCACCGGCCGAGATGGGGGTCGGGTGTTGCGCTCGGCCGGTGACCACTGCGTGCGGGGCGATTCGACCCCGGTGCCCATCGACGCGTCGATGACCACGAACAGGGTTTCGCCCTGCCCCGCCCCGCGGTTTGGTCGGATCCGAAAAAACTTTGAAAACCCCTCCGCGTGCGCCAAACCGGTTCGGGGGGCACATCGAACTCGGGGTATGCAGTCAAGACGCGATATCGCCGTGATCGGCAGCGGGGTCGCCGGCCTCACCGCCGCCCACGTGCTGGCCGGGCACGATCGGGTGACCCTGTACGAACGCGACACCAGGCTCGGCGGGCACGCGCACACGCACGAGGTGGAGTTCGCGCCGGGACGCCGGGTGCGGGTCGACTCCGGGTTCATCGTGCACAACGACCGGACCTATCCGACGCTGCTGCGACTGTTCGACGAACTCGGGGTGGCCACCCAGGAGACCGACATGTCGCTGTCGGTGCGGGCGGACGCGATCGGACTCGAATACGCGGGCGCCAAGGGCCCGGCCGGGCTGTTCCCCGCGGCGCGCATGCTCGCGCGCCCGCGCTACCTGTGGCTGCTCGCGCAGGTGCCGCGTTTCCACCGGGCCGCGCGCGAGCTGCTGCGCCGGGACGACTCCGCGGTGACGCTCGCGGAGTTCCTGCGCGACAACCGATTCGACCGATTCTTCATCGACTACTTCGTGAGCCCGCTGGTCGCGGCGACCTGGTCCTGCGACCCCGAGACCGCGCTGCGTTACCCCGCGAGCTACCTGTTCCGCTTCCTCGAGCACCACGGCATGCTGACCGTGTACGGCTCCCCCACCTGGCGCACCGTCGTCGGCGGCTCGGCCCGCTACGTCGAGAAGATCGCCGCGGGACTCGACGAGATCCGCACCGGCACACCGGTACTCGGGGTGCACGAGGGCACCGACGAAGTCCTCGTCCGCGATCCCGGCGGCGTGCGCCGCTTCGACGCCGTCGTCATCGCCACCCACCCGCACCAGGCGCTGGCCCTGCTCTCCGATCCCTCCCCGCTCACCGCCGCCGTGCTCGGCGCGATGCCGTACACGCCGAATTCCGCGCTGCTGCACACCGACGAATCGGTGCTGCCCACCCTCGAACGCGCTCGCGCGAGCTGGAACTACCGCATGCCGCCCGGCGGCGGGACCGGCGGCGTCGTCACCTACGACCTGACCCGGCTCATGAACCTGGACCACGTCGCGGACCGCCGCTTCCTGGTCACCCTGGGCGGGGAACACCTCGTCGATCCGGATCGGATCATCGCGCGGATGCACTACGAGCACCCGATCTACACCCCCGAGTCGGTCGCCGCGCAGCAGCGCCTGCCCGAGATCGACACCGCGCGTGTCTGTTTCGCCGGGGCCTATCACGGGTGGGGCTTCCACGAGGACGGCGCGCTCTCGGGCCTGCGCGCGGCCGAACGCCTCGGCGGGCGCTGGACACGCGAGCCCGACCCCGCCGACCGGGTGGGTGCGCGATGACCGAGGCCGGCGCCCCCGCACTGTATTTCACCCGGATACGGCACACCCGCGTCGCACCGGTCCGGCACGCGTTCGAGTATCGCGGCTACAGCTGGTATTTCGACCTCGACAACCCTCCGGCCATCGCCCGCCCCCTGCGGCCCTTGGCTTCGTTCCGCGCCGCCGACCACCTCGCGCCGGTGCCGGCGAGCCCGGACCCGGAGTACCCGCCACGACGGACATTGCGGATGCGGCTGGTCTCGAAGCTGCTGCACGCGGACGCGTTGAGCATGATCGGCGCGCACGACGCGGGGACAGCACCCGGACCGCGGAGCGAGATGCGGGCCCGGGTCGATGACTTCCTGGCCCGCAACGGAATCGACTGCGGTGGCGGGCGCGTCACCGCACTCATGAACGCGCGCTCGCTCGGGTACGTCTTCGATCCGCTCACCGTGTTCTGGTGTCACGACGCCGCGGGCGACCTGCGGTGCGTCATCGCCGAGGTGCACAACACCTACGGCGAGCGGCACCCCTATCTCGTGCGCACCGACGAGCGCGGGCGCGCCACGGTCGGCAAGGAGTTCTACGTCTCGCCGTTCAACGCGGTCGAGGGCAGCTACACGCTGCGCCTGCCCGAACCCGGGCGGGACCTCGACCTGGGTATCACCCTGCTGCGGGACGGCGAGCCGCCCTTCGCCGCGACCATGTCCGGCCATCGGGTGCCGGTGACCACACGCGCGGTCCTGCGCGCGCAATGGCGAACCCCGTTCGCGCCGTGGCTGATCGCCGCGCGCATCCGGCGGCACGGCATCGCGCTGTGGGCGCGCGGCCTCCCCATCGTTCCACGGCCCCGGGCCGAATCTCCGCTGAGGACTGCACAGTGACCGACTTCTGCCTCGACACCACGACCGCGTTCGAGCTGCCGCCCGCACCCACCGGAACCCTCGCCCGGCTGCGCGGCGACGCCGCGGCCGCGCTGTTCCGGCGCGCGGTGACCCGCCTGCCGCTGCGCGTCGAGCTGCCCAACGGTGTGCTGCTCGGCGCGCACGCGGACACCGATCCGTTGCCGCGCATGATCATTCGCGACCCGGCGGCGTTCTTCGCCCGCCTCGGCGGCCAGGGGCTGATCGGGTTCGGCGAGTCCTACACCGCCGGGGACTGGACCGCCCCGGACCCGGCCGCGGTCCTCACCGTGCTCGCGGGCGCGATGACCCGGCTGATTCCCGCACCGCTGCAACGCTTCCGGTCGGTCCTGCCCCGCCCGCCCGCGCGCTCGGTGGGCACCGAGGCCAACGCACGCGTGAACATCGAACATCACTACGACCTGTCCAACGAGCTGTTCCAGCTGTTCCTGGACGAGACCATGACCTACTCCTCGGCCCTGTTCGGCGCCGCGGACCTCGCCGCCGGGCCGGTGCCGTGGGAGTGCCTGGCCGATGCCCAGCGCGCGAAGATCGACCGGCTGCTGGACGCGGCCGGGGTGCGCGCGGGCAGCCGGGTACTCGAAATCGGCACGGGCTGGGGCGAATTGGCGGTGCGCGCGGCCGAACGCGGGGCCACCGTGCACTCGGTCACCCTCTCCGCCCGCCAGCTGTCGCTGGCCAGGTTGCGGGTCACCGCCGCGGGGTACGCGGACGCGGTCACCATCGAGCTGTGCGACTACCGCGACGTACAGGGCAGCTACGACGCCATCGTCTCGGTGGAGATGATCGAAGCGGTCGGACACGCGCACTGGCCGACCTACTTCGGCTGCCTCGACAAACTGCTCGCACCGGGCGGTCGCGTCGCGTTGCAGGCCATCACCATGCCGCACGATCGCATGCTGGCCACCCGCTCCACACACACCTGGATCCAGAAGTACATCTTCCCCGGCGGGTTCCTGCCCTCGCCCGAGGCCATCGCGGCCACCGCCGCACGCCACACCTCGTTGCGGGTGCGCGAGGAGTTCGGATTCGGCGCGCACTACGCGGAGACACTCAGACTCTGGCGGGAGCGGTTCGACAGCCGCGCGCCCGAGGTCGGCTCGCTCGGCTTCGACGCCCGCTTCCGGCGGATCTGGCAGTTCTATCTCGCGTACTCCGAGGCCGGATTCCGCTCCGGATACCTCGACGTGCGCCAGATCGTGCTCGATCGCGAGGCCCGGTCGTGAACGCCGTGGACGGGCTGCCGCTCATCGCCCTGCTCAGCCTGCTCGCGCTGGCCGCGCTGCAGGGCACGACCTATCTCATCGGCCGCCGCATCGGCCGCTACAACGTCGTCGATGTCAGCTGGGGGCTGGGCTTCGTCTTGGTCGCCCTGATCGGGGTGCTCGCGGGCGACGGCCCGCTCTGGCGCAGGCTGCTGCTGTTCGTGTTGGTCACCGTGTGGGGCCTGCGGCTGAGCCTGCACATGCACCGCAAATCCGCTGGGCGCGGGGAGGATCCGCGCTACACCGAACTGCTGGACCGCCGCGGGCACGGCACCTGGCAGGTGCTGCGGCGGATCTTCATCATCCAGGGCGCCTCGCAGTGGGTCATCTCCGCGCCGCTGCAGGTGTCGGCCGTCGCGGGTCCGGCGAGCGGACTCTCGTGGCTCGCGGTCGGCGCGGGCGTGCTGCTGTGGCTGATCGGATTCACCTTCGAGGCCGTCGGCGACCGCCAGCTCGCGGAGTTCAAGGCCGATCCGTGCCATCGCGGGACGGTCATGGATCGCGGGCTCTGGGCCTGGACGCGACATCCGAACTACTTCGGCGACGCCTGCGTGTGGTGGGGACTGTGGCTCATCGCGGCCTGCGCCTGGCCCGGGGTGCTGACGATCTTCGCCCCGCTGCTGATGACCTACGTGCTGATCTACGGAACGGGGGCGAGATTGCTGGAGCGACATATGGCAGAACGACCGGGGTACCGCGAGTACCAGCAGCGTACGGCCTATTTCTGGCCGCGGCCGCCCCGCTGATTTCCAGCGCCCGGCCACCGCCGGGCGTGCGCGCAGAAAGCCGATTCTCGACATGAGCCGACATCCCCAACTAACCTCCGAAGAGACGTCCGGCAGTTCCACGGCAACCAACCGGCCCACCTCTACCCGCGCACAGCCGATCCCCCGGAGACAGCCAGATATGGCGGACCAACCGCGTGGCCACTCGGTCGACACCGAACCCTCGGGCGACGCCGACCCGGCCCCGGCCTGTCCCATCGATCGGCCCACCCCGGACCAGGAGGTCGCCGCGCGCCTGGCGCGCCTGCTCGGTGAGATAGCCGGCGGCGACCGCGACGCCTTCACCGACTTCTACCGCTCCACCCACGACCGCGTCTTCGGGCTCGCGCTGCGCGTGCTGCGCCGCGCCCAGGCCGCGGAGGAGATCACCCAGGAGGTGTACCTCCATGTCTGGAACGCCGCCGGTCAGTACGACGTGCGCCTGGCCAGCCCGATCGGCTGGCTCATGATGCTCACCCATCGCCGCGCGGTGGACCGCGTCCGAACCGAAAGCAATTCCACCACACGCGATCTCGCGTACGGGCAGCGCGAGCTCGGCCGCGATCACGACATCGTCGCCGAGGCGGTCGGCCAGCGCACCGAGGAGCGCGCGGTGGTGCAGTGCCTGGGCACGCTGACCGCGCTCCAGCGCGAGACCATCGCCCTGGCCTACTATGGCGGGCGCACATACACCGAGGTTGCCGAACATCTCGAGATCCCGTTGTCCACGGTCAAGACCCGCATTCGTGATGGCCTCAAACGACTCCAGAACTGTTTGACGGGAGTGGTGGGCGATGCCTGACGACGATCGAGCCGATCTCCTGGACTACGCGTACCCCTACGCGCTCGACGCGCTCACCGATGCCGAACGCGACGCCATCGAACACGCCCTGACCGGCGCCGACAGCGCCGTCGCCGCGAGCTTCCGAAACACGGTCCGCGATATTCGCGAGGCCATGGCCGCCATGACGATCCTGGACGCGCAGCCCGCGCCGCCGTCGGTGGAAGACGCGCTGAATCGCGTCCTCGACGCCGGGCGCGACGCGGCCGCCCCCGTCGTACCCCTGCGCCCCCGCCGAGCCTTCTCCCCGCGCCTGCTGGCCGCCGCGGCCGCCCTCGTCGCGGTGATCGCCATCGGCGTGACCGTCGCGGTCGTGCGCTCGGGGTCCGGCGACCCCGGCCCGGTCACCGCGCAACAGATCCGCACCCACTCCGATACCCGCACCGCCACCACCGAGGTCGCCGGAGGCGGCACCCTCACCGTCGCCGCCTCCCGCGATCTCGATGCCGCCACGATCTCGTTCGCGACGGTGCCCGCACCCCCCGCCGGCCACACCTACCAGCTGTGGACCATCTCCCCGGCCGGCCAGGCCCAGTCCGCGGCGGTCATGACCACCCTCCCCACCGACACCGCCCCGATGGTCCTGCTGATGCCCGAGATCACCCCCAAGCAGATCGCCGTCTCGATCGAGCCCACCGGCGGCTCCCCCCAGCCCACGACCGATCCCATCGTCGCGATGAACATGGAGTAGGGCCGGTGCGGGCGAAGGTTGGTTCGCCCGCACCCGATCGCCGGTTCTGCCGCGAATACGGTGTACCAGCAACCGCTTTCATCGCCCGAGCCCGAACTGTCAAGGGGGGCTGCGGCGTTCTCCGGCCGGGCCGAAAGGGACGAACTACCCTCGATTCGTATGGCTGTGCTTGTGCTGGGACCGGTGCTGCGGCACGTCGATTCGACGTCGGCGACCGTGTGGGTGGAGACCGACGCGGCGTGCGAGGTCGAGATTCTGGGGCGACGGGGGGCGACGTTCCAGGTCGGCGAGCAGCATTTCGCGCTGGTGGTCGTGGACGGGCTGACCCCGGACGAGTCGGTCGAGTACGAGGTGGCGCTCGACGGGGAGCGGGTCTGGCCGGAGGCGGGGTCGCGGTTCCCGCCGAGCCGGATCCGGACGCGGGCGATCGAGACCCTGCTGTTCGGGTCGTGCCGGGCGGCCAAGGCCACGCCGGGGGTGCTGGAGGCGGACCGCGTCGGGCCGGATGCCTTGGACGCGTACGCCTTACGGATGATGGGGCGACCCGAGCACGAGTGGGCGGATGCGCTGATCCTGCTCGGGGACCAGGTGTACGCCGACCAGCCGACAGCGCAGCTGCAGGAGTGGCTGACCGCGCGGCGCGCGGGCAGCGAACCGGCCGAGGAGGTGGTCTCTTTCCGGGAATACGGTGCGCTGTACCACGAGTCGTGGAGCGACCCGGAGATCCGCTGGCTCATGTCGACCGTCGCGACCTCGATGATCTTCGACGATCACGACGTGCGCGACGACTGGAACACCTCGCGGGCCTGGCGCGAGCAGATGGCCGAGAAACCCTGGTGGAGTGAGCGAATCCGGGCCGGGCTGGCCTCGTACTGGGTGTATCAGCACCTGGGCAACCTGAGCCCGGCGGAGCTGGCGGGCAACGAGCTGTACCTCGAGGTGACCAAATCCGGCGGGGACGTGCAGGGTCTGCTGGAGGACTTCGGCGCTCGGGCCGATCAGGAAGCCGACGGGCGCAAACCAACCCGCTGGAGCTACCGCCGCGACTTCGGGCGAATTCGCCTGCTGGTCATCGACACGCGCAGCGGTCGCATCCTGGACGGGCGCCGGCTCATGGTCGGGGAGGAGGAATTCGAGTGGATCGAGGCCAACGCGGCGGGCGACTACGACCATCTGCTCATCGGATCCTCGCTGCCGTGGCTCATGCCGCACGCGCTCAGCCATCTGCAGGCGCTCAACGAACGCGCCGCGGGTCAGCCCGGCCTGCGGGGGCGACTGGGCGAGAAGTTCCGGCAGGCCGCCGATCTGGAGCACTGGCCCGCGTTCCGATCCTCGTTCCTGCAGCTGTCCACGCTCATCCACCGGCTCGGCCGGGTGCCGGACCCGCCCAGCACCATCTGCGTGCTCTCCGGCGACGTGCACCACAGCTACGCCGCGCGCGCCGAGTACGATCCGCCCACCGAATCCCATGTGCTGCAACTGGTGTGCTCGCCGGTGCACAACGACCCGCCGAAGATCTTCCGGCCGATGTTCGCGCTGTCCTGGGCGCGCCCGCTCGCCGCGGCGCTGCGCCGGCTGGCCACGCACCGCGGCATCGGCCCCGATCCCCTGCGCTGGGAGAAGATCAGCGGGCCGCACTTCGGCAATTCCATCGGCTCACTGCACATCAGCGGCCGCCGGTGCCGATTCCAACTGGAGACCGCACACCCGGACACCGGCCTGCACACGGTGGCGGAAATGGACTTCCCCGCACCGGCCGATCGATGATCCTGCGACCGAGAGCGGCGGTCCGGCTTACGAATCCGCCTCCGGCACCGCGGTTTTGACCACCGACCACTGCGTCACCGGCAGTTGCGGACGCCACGAGGTGAACCCGCCCAGCGGCTCGGCGCGGTAGACCTGGAATCGGCGCAGCGCGCCGCCGTACCGCGCGGCCAGCAGGGTCAGTTGCGCCTCGGATTCGGCCGTCACCGCGTTGGCCACCAACCGCCCGCCCACCGGCAGCCGCTCCCAGCAGCACTCGAACAAGCCGGGCACGGTGAGACCGCCGCCGATGAAGATCGCCCCCGGCTCCGGCGCGCCGTCGAAGGACTCCGGCGCCGCCCCGCGCACCTCGATACCGGGAACGCCCAGGGCCGCGGCGTTCTCGGCGATCTGCTTACGACGGCTCTCGGCGCGCTCGAAGGTGATCGCCCGGCAGGACGGATGCGTGCGCGCCCATTCGATGGCGATCGTGCCCGAACCGCCGCCCACGTCCCACAGCAGTTCACCGGGCGCGGGCGCCAGCGCGCTCAGGGTCAGCGCGCGGATCTCGTACTTGGTGAGCTGGCCGTCGCCGCCGTACACCGCGTCGGGTAACCCGGGCACCCGGGTCAGTCGCGGGGCCGCGGGATCGGAAAAACACTCCACGGCAACGATATTGAGCGGATCACCGGCCGCCCGGTCCCAGGTCGCGGCCACACCCGCCGCGACGGCCTCGTCCGGACCGCCGAGCTGTTCCAGCACCGTGAGCCGCGACCGACCGAAACCGTTGCGCGCCAGCAGTTCCGCGAGCCGACCGGGCGTGTGCTCGTCGGAACTGAGCACGAGCAGCGCGCGCCCGGACGCCAACTCCGGCAGCACCGTCTCCAGCCGCCGTCCCACCGCGCTCACCACGGGCGTCTCGGCCAGGCTCCAGCCGAGCCGCGCGCAGGCGAGCGAGGCCGAGGACGGTTGCGGCAGGACCCGCAGCGCGTCCGCGCCCACCAGCCGGGCCAGGGTCGCGCCGATGCCGAAGAACATCGGGTCGCCACTGGCCAGCACGCACAGGCGACGGTCCGCGAACCGCTCGAGCAGCCCGGGCAGCGCCGGGACCAGCGGCGACGGCCAGGCCACCCGGTCGGCGGCGCTCTCGGCCGCCGGGATCAGGGCCAACTGCCGCTCCGAACCCAGCAGCACCGCGGCACCGCCGATCTCCCGGCGCGCGGGTCCGCCGAGCCCGTCCCAGCCGTCCGCCCCGAGCCCGACCACCGCGATCGGGTGCGCGCGGGGCCGCGTCATCGCGGGGCCCGCCGCCACACGAAGCGCGGGGTCAGGCGGATCGCGACGAACAGCAGGCGCAGCCGGCGCGGCACCACGACCAGGCGCGCCCGCCGGTACAGGCCCGCGACCACCGCGTCGGCCACCTGATCGGGGGTGCTGGACAGCGGGGCCGGTTCCATCCCCGCTGTCATCCGCCCGATGACGAAGCCCGACCGCACCAGCAGCAGGTGAATCCCGCTGCCGTGCAGGGCATCCTGCAACCCACTGGCGAATCCGTCCAGACCGGCCTTGGCCGAGCCGTACACGTAGTTGGCGCGGCGCACCCGCACACCGGCTATCGAGCTGAAGACCACGATCTGCCCGTTGCCCTGCTCGCGCAGCAGCGTGGTGAGACTGGTCAGGATGTTGACCTGCGCCACGTAGTCGATCTGCACCACCGCGACCGCGTGCGCGGCGTCCTCCTGCGCGCGCGCCTGATCGCCCAGCACACCGAACGCCAGGATGCTGACCCCGATGGGGCCGTGCTCGGCCACCACTTTCTCCAGCAGCGCCTGATGGCTCTCGAGGTCGTCGGCGTCGAATTCCACGCAGTGCACCGCGGCCGCCTCGGACAGGCCGAGTTCGCGCCGCTGCCAATCCAGGTCGTCGCTGCGCCGGGCGGCGAGAATCACCGTGCGCCCGGGCGCGAGCCTGCGCGCCACCTCCAAACCGATTTCGCTGCGACCGCCCAGCAACAGCACGACGCCTGCATCGACGTCCCGCGATCCGAATGCCATGGCTGACAGTCTGCCATCCGGAGCACATTGCTAGCGTCGAGATCATGCCGAGCACCGAGACCCGCCCCGAACTCTCGCCCGCCGCCGCCGAATTCGTGACCGACCGCCACCTCGCGACCCTCACCACGCTGCGCGCCGACGGCACCCCCCACGTCGTCGCGGTGGGCTTCACCTGGGATCCGGAGGCCGGCATCGCCCGCGTCATCACCAATGACGGCTCGGTCAAGGTCCGCAACGTGCGCCGCTCCGGCTACGCCGCCGTCAGCCAGGTCGACGGCCCCCGCTGGCTCACCCTCGAAGGTCCCGCGACCGTCCTGAGCGAGCCCGAAGCGGTCGCCGAGGCCGTCGAGCGCTACGCCGCCCGCTACCGCGTCCCCCGCGAGAACCCGACCCGCGTGGTGATCGCGATCCAGGTGAGCCGGGTGCTGTCGAGCAGCGTCTTCAAGCCGGGCGCGACCCCGGCCCACTGACGATCGCCGGGATCTCTCCCCGCGTACACCGACCGCAGCCCCGAACTCGCCCCTGCTCGACGCGCCCCGCGCTGACACCGACGGTCGCGGGTTCTTCGACGACGGTCCGGAGAACCCGTCCGCCACCGGAGCCGCGTGGGCCGCCGACCGTGACGATCCGCCCGAAAATCGCGGCACGAGCGACCGATTCGGCGGGGGTTCCCGACGTTTGTCGGCCGAACTTTGTATCGTCCAAGGCATGACCGACATCGCCCCCTTGGCCGCGTTCGCTCGGGCGAAGTTCGGCGACCCCGGCGTGCACGCCATCGTCCGCAACGGCCGCACCGTGCACGCGGTCGAACTCGGCAAGTGGATAGGCGCGGAGGAAGTCCCCGAGCTGCTGTGCCGCACCGGCGTCGCCGGCTGGTCCCCCAGCGCCCTGCAACCCACCCGCGCGGGCGTGACCTGCGTCCGCTGCCTGCGCAGCCTGAACACCGACATCGAAGCGATGTCCCCCCAGCTGTCCCTGTTCGCCCGCGACTGGCAGTCCGGCCAGCTGACCCTGGGCCCCGATTTCCCCGACCCGGTCCCCGTGGAGCTGCCCGCCGAAGACCCCGAACCCGACGAATCCCCCCGTGCGACACCCGCTTTCGAGGACATCCCGTTCCCGGAACTGGACACCGACCCGTCCCTGTTCTAACGCCGCCGCGGCAAGATCCCACCCCGCGGCCACCGGGCAGCACGCAAGACCAACGCGGCCCCGGCGCATGACGCCGGGGCCGCCTTGTCGTTACGCCGGAACTACGGCAACCGGGTCAGGCCGTGGGGGCGCTTGTTGAACGACTCGCAGCCGTCGGCGGTCACCACGACGATGTCCTCGATCCGGGCGCCCCACTCGCCGGGGAAGTAGACGCCGGGCTCGATGCTGAAGGCCATGCCCTCGGTCAGGACCAGGTCGTTGCCCGCCACGATGTAGGGCTCCTCGTGGACCGAGAGGCCGATGCCGTGGCCGGTGCGGTGGACGAAGAACTCGGCCAGGTCCGAGGCGGCGAGCAGGTCCCGGGCGGCGGCGTCGACCGACTGGGCGGTCACCCCGGGACGGACCGCGGCGACCGCGGCGGCCTGGGCGCGCTCGAGCTCGGCGACCTGGGCGGCGATCTCCTCCGAGGGCTCGCCCAGGATGTAGGTGCGGGTCGAGTCGGAGAAGTAGCCGGGCTCCACCGGGCCGCCGATGTCGATGACGACCACGTCGCCGTCCTCGATCACCCGGTCGGAAACCTCGTGGTGCGGGTCCGCGCCGTGCGGGCCGCTGCCGACGATGACGAACGCGGCCCGGGTGTGGCCCTCCGCGACGATCGCGGCGGCGATGTCCGCGCCCACCTCGGCCTCGGTGCGCCCGGCGCGCAGGAACTCACCCATGCGGGCGTGCACGCGGTCGATGGCCGCGCCCGCCCGGCGCAAGGCCTCGATCTCGCTGGGGTCCTTGATCATTCGCAGTTCGCGCAGTACCGCGGTCGCCGACACCGGGACCTTGCCCAGGCGGTCGGCGATGGGCAGCAGGTGCAGGGCGGGCATGGCGTCGTCCACCGCGGTGCGCGCGCCCGCGTTCAGCACCGACTTCACCAGGGCGTACGGATCGACGCCGTCGACCCAATCCACCACCTGCAAACCGAGCTCCCCGGCCGCGGAAGCGCCCAGCGAGGCCAGCTCGAGCTTCGGAATGATGACCGAGGGCGTCTCGCCCGAGGCGGGCACCACCAGGCAGGTCAGCCGTTCGAACGACTGCGCGCGCGACCCGATCAGATACTGCAGATCCGGGCCGGGGGTGATGAGCAGCGCGTCCAGGTGTGCGGCGCGGGTCAGTTCCGCCGCTCGCTCCAGTCGCGCTCCGTAGACGTCCGCTGAGAATCGTGACTCGCCGTGAGAGCTCATGCCCCCCGACGTTACCCGCTGCGCCGTTCGCGCTCGCATCGGTCACCACCCGCGCGCCCGGCCCGGACGCGCTCCCGCATGCGGTTTCCTCCGCATCCGGGCCCGCTGCGCGCCGAGATCGCCCGAAAGCATGCCGGATGACGAACGCCCCCGGCGCCGCCCGCGATTCACAGCACGCGAAACCGCACCGGATGCGCCAGCGCCCGGCCGGCGTCGTTGAGGTGGTGCAGCGCGTACGCCCCGGCGGGCAGCGCGCCCTCGACCGGCAGCACCACCTCCGCGCGCAACGTCCCGGCGGGCAGGGCCAGGGTGCGCAGCGGCGGGGTGGCGGGCGGCTGCCACACCGTCGCGCCCGGGTCCGGATACACCGCGAGCAGGTGCCCGTCGGCCGCCTCGGCGAGCGCGTAGCTCACCACGAGCGCCCGTCCCGCCTCGTACATCGACCGGTCCAGCAGCAGCCGGTCGAAGGGCGCGGCATCGTCGGCGGTCCGCCCGCGTTCCCCGTTCTCGACGAAACCCCGTGCGCGCCGCAGGAACCCGGCGTCGATATCACAGGTGACGGACAGGTCGTACCAGCCCGCGCCCACGTCGTCGCCCGCGCAGTCGAGGGTCCAGCCGCGCGCCTCCCCCGCCGGAACCCGCACCCGCCAAGGCCCGTCGCCCCGGTAGGCGTTGGCGACGACCACGAACTCCGCCGCCGTCGCTCCGGTGTTGGCGAACGCGAATTCGACCGTGCGCGAACCCGATACCGCCGCCACCGCGTCCACCTCGAGACCCGCGCCCGGCGCGCCGAGATCACCCGCCCAGCGCCGCCCGAATCCGTCGGCCCCGTACACGCTGTAGTCGTACCGCCCGCCCGGCGCCGGGAAGTCCCGGACCACGTCGCCGCCGGGCCCGACATCGAAGCGCTCGGGCGTGAAGTTCTCGGCGAAGGCGTTGGGGTGCACGGTGTAGTGGGTGCTCGCGGTACCCCGGTTCCCGAGCGTGACGGTCAGCGCGCCGGCCGTGCGCTGCTGCCGCACCCGCGCACCGAGCCGATAGGGCAGCGGCACCCGCCCCGCACTGCCCGACTCCTGCCGCGGCAGCCGCTGCTCGGCCGGAACCGCCTGCGGCGCTCCGGAACTCGGCTGCGGCGCGGCGGGTGCGGCGACGGGCAGCACCGGCGCCGCGGCGCTCGAGAAGTCCAGCACCGAGGTCAGGTCCCCGCACATCGCGCGCCGCCACGCGCTGATGTTGGGTTCTTCGACCCCGGTCACCCGCTCGAGGAACCGCAGCACCGAGGTGTGGTCGAACAGCTCCGAACACACCTGCTGTTTGCTCCACGGCGACACCACCAGCAGCGGCACCCGCGCGCCCAGCCCGAGGTTGTAGCCGTACAGGAACTCGTCCGCCGTGCCCGGCGGCGGCACCGGCGCGGGCACGTGATCGAAGAACCCGTCGTTCTCGTCGTAGTTCAGGATCACGACCGTCCGATCCCAGACCTCGCGATGATCGCTCAGCGCGGCCAGCAGGTCGCGAACCACCGCCTGCCCGTTGCGCGGCCCGTACACCGGATGCTCGGATTGCGCCTCGGGCAGCACGATCCACGACACCGCCGGCAGCCGCCCGCCCTCGACATCGGCCCGGAACGCCCGCGCCACCTGCCCTTCCGGCGCTCGAAGCAGCCCGCGTTCGACCAGGGCGCGCTCACCCTCCCCGAGCTCGGCCAGCCCCCGCCGCAGCGCCCGCTCGTGCCCGTCCGCGAGCTGCGGCGCGCCCAGCAGCGCCCGATAGTAGGCGTAGAACGTCCGGAACGGCGTCCCGCCGCCACCGTCGGTGTACCGCAGCGCGTTTCGCGCGGCCGCCCGGAAGGTCGCGAAGTACTCGAGGGAGTTGTCCCCGTAGTTGTCCCACTCCTGGTACACACGCCAGCCGACCCCTGCGGCCTGGAGCCGTTCGGCGTAGGTACTCCACCGCAGCCCGGTGATGGCTTCGCGCAACAGTTCCCGCCCGTCGGGCGCGCGCAGCGCGGCGTTGCTGAACATCAATTGCGATGTCGGCGCCCCCAGCGCCCGGCTGACCCCGGCCACCACGGGCTCCGGCGTCGCCGACACGCCCAGCAGCGCGTCGGCGAACAGATCGGCCACCGCGGCCTCGGGCAGCCCGTCGGTCCACCGCGTCACCTCCGGCGTGGCGTACAACTGCTGCTGCAGCGTGGAGGCCACGTTCTCGATGGCGAACGGATTGCGTGCCGCCCCGCTGAACAGGAACAGCCGGTTCGGGTCGGTCGCGCCGTTGAACGAGCAGTGGTTGCGATCGCACACGGTGAAGGCCGCGGCCAACTGGTGATAGAACTCGAGCGAGCGCCGCCGGTACCCCGCCATCGTGCCCGTGCCCTTGGCCGCGATCCAGTCGTCCCAGCGCCCGTCCGCCACCGCCCGGTGCCCGCCGAACGCCGAATGGTCGCAGCCGTCGAGATTCTCGAGTTCGGTCGCGAACGGCAGCACGAACCCGTCGCCGTGCGGCTGATGGAAAACCGATCGCCCCGAAGGCAATTGGAGGGCGTTGAGGTCGGCGTACCCGCGCACGCCCGGGAACGTCCCGTAGTAGTGGTCCAGCGAACGGTTCTCCTGCATGAGGATCACCACGTGCTCGACCCTGTCCAGCCCACCGGCCGGGCGCGCCCGCGCCCACGCGCTCACCAGGCTCGGCGGCAGCAGCGACAGCGCCCCCGCCGTCGCCGCACCCCGCAGAAAAACACGCCGATCCATCCCGCTCCATTCCCGCGTCCGTCCGCGATCCCCCGGCAGTTCGAGTCCGGACCCTAGCCGCCGGGCGCGACATCCCCGCTCAGGCGCCCACACGCGCGGCGACGTGTCGCCGCCACGCCGTGAGCGGTAGCGTCTGATCCCATGAGCACCCCCGAAGCCGGTCCCCTGCTGCTGCTCGACGGCGCCAGTCTCTGGTTCCGCGCCTTCTACGCGATCCCGGAGAAGATCACCGCCCCGGACGGGCGACCGGTGAACGCGTTGCGCGGCTTCACCGATATGGTCGCGGCGCTCACCAAGCAGCATGCCCCGAGCCGCCTCGTGGTCTGCCTGGACCTGGACTGGCGCCCGGCGTTCCGCGTGGACCTGATCCCGTCCTACAAGGCGCACCGCGTCGCGGAGACCGTCGACGCCGCGACCGTGAGCGGCGCGGTGGCCGAAGAGGTTCCGGACACCCTCACCCCGCAGGTCGACATGATCATGGAGGTCCTGGATGCCGCGGGCATCGCGACGGCCGGGGCCGACGGTCTCGAGGCCGACGACGTGATCGGCACCCTGGCCACCCGTGAGCGGGACAGCGAGACGATCGTGGTCAGCGGTGACCGCGACCTGCTGCAGTTGGTCCGCGACGCCCCCGAGCCGCCGGTGCGCGTGTTCTACGTGGGCCGCGGCCTGGCCAAGGCCGAACTCTGGGGTCCCGCCGAGGTGTCGGCCAAATACGGTGTGCCGCAGCAGAACGCGGGCCCGGCCTACGCCGACATGGCCGCCCTGCGCGGTGACGCCTCCGACGGCCTGCCCGGCGTGGCCGGCATCGGCGACAAATCCGCCGCCCAGCTCATCTCCCGCTTCGGCTCCCTGGACGCCCTGCGCGCGGCCGTATCCGATCCGGGTTCGGAGCTGGCCAAGGGCGTGCGCGCCAAACTGGCTGCGGCGGAGGACTATCTGAAGGCCGCGGGCCCGGTCGTCCGCGTGGTGCAGGACGCCGCCGTGGAGTACTCCCGGGCCGATCTACTGCCCCGCGAACCCGCCGATCTCGACCGGCTCAACGCCCTGGCCGTGGCCTACAACGCCGAGAGCCCGGTCAAGCGCCTCGTCACGGCGATGGCGAAACGCTGAATTCGACCGTCCCGCTGTATTTCTCGTCATCCCGGCCGACCACGCGGCCGGGATGCGCTCGCGCCGAGGACAATCCGGCAGGCCACCCCGCCGCCGGACCGCGCCGCTAGAGCGGCCAGGTCTCCGGCTTGCCGCCGAGGTCGGTGATCACGGCCTCGGTGAAGCGATTGTCCACGAGCTTGCGCAGGGTGATGTGCGTGGGCCCGGTCGCGACACCGCCGGTGGCGCAATCGGGTTCGCAGATCCGGCGGCTCTGGGTGCCCTCGCCCTCGGCGGTGTAGGGCCCCCAGGAACTCCAGGTGATCTCGCGGACCCACAGCCCGCCGTCGCCGCAGGCCAGCAGCAGATCGATGGGCTTGCTCACCGATTGGGCCGGATAGGTGGTGCAGTCGTCCACCACGGGCACGGCCTTGCCGACGGTCGCCACCGGGGCGGCGGTCACGGTACTGCTCACGGGGGCGGATTCGGTCGCGCCCGCGCCGCAGGCGGTGGCGGTCAGGGCCGCGAACAGGATCGCGAATCCCCGGGTCGTGTGTGCGACGGTTTTCACGTCACCCCCAACATGATCAACTTCGGCTTTTCCGGGCCCACTGTACTCCGGCGGGACGGCGCGGCCGGAAAAGCCCGCCGGGCCCGGCCGCGATCCTCTCGATCGCGGCCGGGCCCAGCGGAATTCGTTTCGAACCGATCAGCTCGGGCGGCCGACCTCATAGGTCCCGTCATCCTTGGTGATCTTGATGGTGACCTTCTTGGCCTCCCCGCCCACCTTGACCGAGCACTCGAAGGTCTTGTCGACCTCGACCTTCTTACCCGACGGGCAGCTCACGTCCTGGACGTCCTCGATGCCGTAGGAGTCCTTGAGCACCTTCGTGACACCGGTCTGCACGGCCGAGTTGTCCAGCTGGTCCTTGGCGGTCAGCACGACCACACCGGCGACGATGCCGCCGAGCACGACCAGCGCCGCGATCACCGCGCCGATGATCAGACCCGTCTTCTTCTTGGCGGGCGCGGGCTGCTGCGGCCACTGCTGACCGGGCTGCTGCTGATTCCAGTCCTGGCCCGTGGGCTGCGGCTGCTGCGGCCACTGCGGCGCGCTCTGCTGACCCCACCCCTGCTGCGGCTGCTGCTGATTCCATTCCTGGCCGGTGACCGGCTGGCCCTGCTGCGGCCACTGCGGCTGGCTCTGCTGACCCCACCCCTGCTGACCGGGCTGCGGCTGCTGCGGCTGGCTCTGCGCCCACGGCTGCTGCTGATCCCCCCACGCGGTGGTGGGCTGTGCCGGCTGCTGCCCACCCCAGTTCTGAGTCGGTCCGGCGCCGCCGGGCGCGGGCTGACCGCCGCCCCACTGCTGCGTCGGATCGTTGCGTCCCTCCCCTGTGCCAGGGGCGTCGTTCGGTCCGTACGGGCCGCTCATTTGCTTGCCTTCCCTCGCAATCCGATGTACACACGCTAGCCCCCCGAGCGGGAACACGCTCGTGGTCCCACCGCGGTCGGTACGTCTCAAAGAATCAAAGCACAGTCACTTTCCTTACGCGGCGTCCACCGCGACGACACCCCGCCGGATGGCCCGCACGGCCTTGGCGGCGGTACCCGCCACCTCTACATCGTCCGCCGTGTTGTGAATCTGGTCCAGCATGTCGATGACCTGACGGCACCAGCGCACGAAATCGCCCGCCGACAGCGGGTTTCCGCGATCCCCGCTGGCCAGCAGCGCGTCGGCCAGATCGTCGCCGCGCGCCCAGGAATGCATGCCGGTCAGGAATCCCAGGTCGGGCTCGCGGGTCGGGGCGAGCCGGTGCCTGGCCTCGTCCTGGCGCAGTTGCGACCACACCCCGATCGTGGCGTCCACGGCCCGGCGGATCGGCGCGGTCGGCCCCGAAGCGCCGAGATAGCCGCCCTCCTGGCGGGATTCGAACACCAGAATCGACACCACGGCCGCCAGTTCGGCGGGCCCGAGGCCCCGCCACAACCCCTGGCGCAGACATTCGGCCACCACCAGGTCGGCCTCGGCGTAGATGCGCGCCAGACGCCGGCCGTCCGCGGTCACCTCACCGTCCCGCACGTACCCGCGCTCGCTGAGCAGCGCGAGAATCCGGTCGAAGGTGCGCGCCAGGGAGTTGGTGGTCGCGGCCACCTGCTGGCGCATGGTCTCGGCCTCGCGCTCGATGCGGTTGTACCGCTCGCCGATGCGGGCCAGCTGTTCCCGATCCGGGCGCTCGTGTGCCGGATGGTTGCGCAACGCCCGCCGCAGCGACTGCAACTCGTGGTCGTCGGCCGCCTTGGACTTCTTGCCGCCCGAGCGCCTGCCCTGCGGGGACAGCCCGGTACTGCGCAGCGCCGAGGCCAGATCGCGCCGCACCCGCGCGGTGCGATGGTCGACGTGCCGCGGCAACCGCAGGTGGCCCAAAGATTGCGCGGGCGTGGGGAAGTCGGCCGCCGAGACCCGTCCGGCCCATTTGTCCTCGGTCAGGACCAGCGGTCGCGGATCACCGGGCGTGGTGTCCGGTTCCAGGATCACCGCCAGGCCCTGCCGCCGACCGGCCGGAATCGCGACGACGTCGCCGCGCCGCAGCGCCGCCAGCGCGGACACCGCCGCGGCCCGCCGATCGGTGCGGCCCTGCCGCTCGATCGCGCGCTCGCGCTCACGAATACGCTCGCGCAGCCGGATGTACTCGAGGAAACTGTCGTCCCCGAGCTGCAGGCGCAGTTTGCGCGCCTGCCCCTCGCTGCGCTCGATGCCGCGCACCAGGCCCACCACCGAGCGATCGGCCTGGAACTGGGCGAAGGACCGCTCGAGCAGCGCCCGCGAATCCGCCGCGCCCATACGGTCCACCAGGTTGATGGACATGTTGTAGCCCGGCTTGAACGAACTGCGCAGCGGGTAGGTGCGCGTGGAGGCCAGTCCGGCCACCGCGCTGGTGTCCACCTCCGGCTGCCACATGACCACCGCGTGGCCCTCGACGTCGATGCCGCGTCGGCCCGCGCGCCCGGTGAGCTGGGTGTACTCCCCCGGGGTCAGTTCGGCGTGCGTCTCGCCGTTGAACTTCACCAGCCGTTCGAGCACGACCGTGCGCGCGGGCATGTTGATGCCCAGAGCCAGTGTCTCGGTGGCGAATACGGCTCGCACCAGACCGCGCACGAACAGTTCCTCGACCGTGTGCCGGAAGGCGGGCAGCATGCCCGCGTGGTGCGCGGCGAATCCGCGATGCAGACCCTCGCGCCACTCCCAGTAGCCGAGCACCTCGAGATCCTCGCGCGGCAGTTCCCCGGTGTGCTTCTCGATGATCGCGTCGATCTCGGGCCTGTCGTCCGCGCGGCTCAGGTCCAGCCGCGAGCGCACGCACTGCGCCAGCGCGCCGTCACACCCCGCACGCGAGAAGATGAAGGTGATCGCGGGCAGCAGCCCCTCTTCGTCCAGCTTGGCGATGACCTCCGGGCGCGGCACCGGCCGGAACATGCGGCGGCCGCCGCCGCTGCCGCGCCGCCCGATCCCGCCGTAGTTCTCCATCCGGTCCGCGGCTTCGCGCTGTTTGATGAAGCGCACCAGGTCCTCGTCGACCAGCACCCGCTGATCACTGGACTTGGTGTCGAACAGATCGAACATGCGCCGCCCGACCATGACGTGCTGCCACAGCGGCACCGGCCGGGTCTCGTCCACGATCACCGCGGTGTCCCCGCGCACGGTCTCCATCCAGGCGCCGAACTCCTCGGCGTTGGACACCGTCGCGGACAGGCACGCCAGGCGGACCTCGGGCGGCAGATGCAGGATGACCTCCTCCCACACCGCGCCGCGGAACCGGTCGGCCAGGTAGTGCACCTCGTCCATGACCACGTACGAAAGTCCGCGCAGCGCATCCGAACTCGCGTAGAGCATGTTGCGCAGCACCTCGGTGGTCATGACCACGACGGGCGCGTCGGCGTTGATGGACTGGTCACCGGTGAGCAATCCCACGCTCTCGCGCCCGTGGCGCGCGGTGAGATCGGCGTACTTCTGGTTCGAGAGCGCCTTGATGGGGGTGGTGTAGAAACACTTGCCGCCCGAGGCCAGCGCGAGGTGGACGGCGAACTCGCCGACCACGGTCTTGCCCGCGCCGGTGGGCGCGCAGACGAGCACGCTGTGCCCGCCCTGCAACGCTTCACACGACTTCTGCTGGAAGGGATCCAGTGCGAATTTCAGCTCGGCGGCGAATGCCGCCAGTTCGCCAGTAAGCGACCTTGATGTCACCCGTCAGAGGGTATCGGAGTAATCCGGGACAGCTCGCGTTGTTTTTTCCGGCGGTGTCGCGGCCACCGGTTCCGGCGTGGCCACCGGCGTGGCGTGATCGATGCCGTCGGGGCCGCCCAGCGACGAGGCCTGCTCGTCGGACAGGTTCGCCCAGTTCTCGGCATTGCGGGCCTTGCGCTTGTCGTTGATCCGCGCGATCTGCACCGCGAGCTCGAACAGCACGGTCAGCGCCAGAGCCAGCGCCAGCATCGAGAACGGGTCCTGCGGGGTGACGATCGCCGCGAAGACGAACAGGCCGAAGATCAGCCCGCGCCGCCACTGCACCAGCTTGGCGTAGGTGAGCACACCGACGAGATTGAGCCCCACGATGATCAGCGGCGTCTCGAAGCTCACCCCGAAGATGATCAGCAGCTGAATGATGAAGGTGAAGTACTCCGAACCACTCAACGCCGTGACCTGCACGTCGTTGCCGATCGTCATGAGGAAGCTGAGGGCGTGCGCGACCACCCAGTAGGCGAGCAGCGCGCCGGCCACGAACAGCGTCGCGCCCGAGGCCACGAAGGAGATCGCGTACTTGCGCTCCTTGGCGTAGAGGCCCGGGGTGATGAACGCCCACAGCTGGTACAGCCAGAACGGGCAGCCGAGCACCACGCCCGCGGTGATGGCGACCTTCAACCGCAGCATGAACTGCTCGAACGGCGCGGTGGCCAGCAGCCGGCATTCGCCGTCGGCGGTGATGGCCGCGCGCGACTCCGGCGGCAGCGAACAGTACGGCCCGCGCAGGATGTCGCCCAGGCTCTCGATGCCCAGGAAGGAATGCGAATACCAGAAGAAGCCGAGCACGGTGGTCAGCGTGACCGCCAGGATGGCCTTCAGCAGTCGCGACCGCAGCTCGTAGAGATGCTCGACCAACGACATGGTGCCGTCGGGATTCGTCCTGCGCCGACTGCGCCGGGGGTCGAACGGAATGCGCATGGAAGTGTCTGCCTCGCTGATCGCCGCGCTGGACCTGGACAAACTTCGCCCCGGGACGAGTGGTTCCTCATCCCGGGGTCGGTTGCGGCGATTACGCCTTGTGCAGGTCCTTCTTCAGTTCGGCGTCGGCCGCCTGCGCCGGAGCGACGGGGGCCGGGGCGACCGGGAGTTCCGCGGCGGGGGCCGTGGCCTTCGCGGAGGCGGACTTGTCACCCTCGGACTGCATCTCGTTCATCTCGCTCTTGAAGATGCGCAGCGAACGACCGAGACCCCGGGCGGCATCCGGCAGCCGCTTGGCTCCGAACAGAACCAGGAACAGCAGCGCAATGATGATCCAGTGCGTCGCGCTGAGTGAACCCATCGACTTCCTCCAATACTGTGGTGCTTTGATGCTACCCGACCGGCATATGGCAAACCATTTGTCAACCCATGGACGGCCTGTCGTCACGCGGATTTGCCCGGATGTTACCCGGACGAGCTGTCGGCCGCCCGCCGAGCGGACCGGACTCTCACCCGCCGGCGGCGGCCCGCAGCTCGGCCAGCAGCTCCGGCCCGGACCACGTGCGCCGATCACCGTCCTCGGCGACCGCGATGAGTTCGATGAGCCGCTGATTGACCGGTGTCGGTAACCCGACCATCGTACCCAGACTCACGATTTCGCCACAGAGCCAACGGATCTCGGTTCGGCGACCGGCCGCCAGGTCGTCGGCCATGGACGAGCGCGCCACCGGGTCGATGGCCAGCACGCGACCGGCAACCCGGCGGAACAGTCCGTCCGGCACGGTCAGCAGGCGCACCATCGCCGCGGGCGGCAGCGGGGTCAGCCGCGCGGGTGTGATCCGGGCGGCGTTCATCACCGTCAGCGCCTCGCCCTGGGTCAGGGCCAGGCAGCGCCGGTAGTCCCGGGTGGCCAGCTCCTCGCGCAGCGGCCGGCCGGACAGCGCGTTGATCGGATTGTTCAGGTTGAGCAGCAGCTTGGCCCACTGCACCGGCAGCAGATCGGGATGCCGTTTCACCTCGAGCCCCGATGCCCGGAACAGCGGCCCGAACCGGTTGAGCACCGGATCCGAGGCCAGGGCGACCCCGCCGGCGGTGCCGCGATGGAAACGCCCGTCCGCGTGATGCACGACGTTGAACATGACCATGCCGGCCAGCACCACGCACGTGGGCAGGATCTCCCGGATGACGATGTCGTTGCCGATGCCGTTCTGCAGACTCAGCACCACCGTCCCGGGTTTCAGCAGGCCCGCGAGTTCGCTTGCGGCCGCGGCGGTATCGGCGGATTTCACGGTGATCAGCACCAGATCCGGCGGCGCGGCGTCGTTCACGTCGGTGACGCCGCGGAACGCGTCGGGCGGCACCTGCACGTCGTGCCCGTCCAGGTCGGTGAGCCGCAGGCCGTGTTCGGCGATCTCGTCGAGCACGCGTGGACGGCCGACGAACGTGACCTCCGCGCCCGCCGCGGCGAGCTTGCCGCCGACGAAGACGCCGATACTGCCCGCGCCGAACACCAGGACCCGCTGCGCCGGAGTTGCCCGAGAGGTCAAGCGGGACCGACCTCCTCGAAACCGGCGGTGGAGAGTTCGCCGTCGCGAGACAGCGCGTCGGCCAGCGCGGAGTACGCCGTCAGCGCGGCGCCCGAGCGCTCGCGTACCGCGGCGACCAGCTCGGGCGGGCCCAATACCGTGACCCCGGAACCGAATCCGAGCAGCAGCCGGGCCATCCAGTCCAGGGTGGCGAAGCGCATGGTGGCCTCGACGCCGCCGTCGGCGTGCTGGGTCACCCGGTGCATCGGGTACTGATCCAGCACCCAGGCGTAGTCGGCGCGAATCAGCAGGCGCGCCAGCGGAACCGCGGGATCGTCGACGAAAAGGTCCAGGGCCGTTGCCTCGTCGAGCGCGGCCTCGGCGGGCGGGCGCGCGGGCTCGGGGAGTTCGGTGGCCTCCTCGATGCGATCGAGCCGGAACAGGCGCACGCCCTCGGCCTGGCGGCACCACGCCTGCAGGTAGCTGTTGCTGTCCACCAGCACGATGCGGATCGGGTCAACCACCCGTTCGGAGACCACGTCGCGGCTGGCGGAGTAGTACACCAGGCGCAGCGCGTGATTGGCGTTGAGCGCCGAACGCACCGTCGCCACCGAGGGCGCCTCGACCGGGGCGGGCAGGGCCGGGCCCTCGAACGTGCGACCGGAGATGGCGGATTCGATCTTCGCGATGGCCGAGTGCGCGGCGCTGGGATCGACCATGCCGGGCAGATCCGCGATCGAGCGCAGCGCCACCAGCAGGGCCGTGGCCTCGGGCGAGGTCAGGCGCAGCGGGCGGTCGATACCCGCGGAGAAGGTGACCTCGATGCTCTCCTCGGAGAACGAGAGGTCGATGAGATCACCGGGACCGTACCCCGGCAGGCCGCACATCCAGAGCTGATCGAGATCGCTCATCAGCTGTTTGGTGGTCACGCCCAGTTCGGCCGCGGCCTCTGCGGCGCTGATGCCGGGATTGGCCTGGAAGTACGGGACCATGTTCAGCAGCCGCGACAGCCGGACCGAGAGCCGACTGCCGGACGCGGCCGCGCTCCGGCGTTCGCGCGAACCGGCCGAGGCGCGCGCACCGTCCTGCTGCGCACGCCGGGCACTGCCGCCCGCTACCTCGCTCACGCCGAAACCTCCGTCCGTTCGAGCACCGACTCGAGCCGGGCAATCACGTTGTCGCGCAGATCTTCCGGGGCGAGCACCAGGGCGTCGGCGCCGAGTCCGGTGATGAGGCGGGCCAGCCAGTCCCGCGAGCGGATGGGTACCTCGACGATGGCGCCCGCGCGCCCGGCCAGTTCCCGATCCTCGATCGTCGCGCCGAGCCGGCGGATCTCCTGCCCGCGGCCCTTGGCGACCCAGACCGTCGCCGAACCGGCGATCGGGGCCTGACCGGTGACCTCGGCCACCGCCGCCCGCAGATCCAGGCCCTCGGGTTTGTGCACGGTGTTCTCGGGCCCGTACTCGACCACGTCGTCGCCGATGCGCGAGACGCGGAACACGCGCTGCGCGTCGCGGACGTTGTCGTGCCCGACCAGGTACCAGCGGCCGTGATGGGTGACCACGCCCCAGGGCTGCACGTCGCGTTCGACCGGATCGCCGTGCGACTGCCGGTGCGAGAACCGCACCGGGCGCCCGGCGTCGATGGCGGCGAGCAGTTTGCCGAGCACCGGTTCCGAACCGCGGGTGCGCGCGGGCACGGCGGGCACCGCCGAGACGCCCACATCGGGTTCGACGTGAATGCCCGCAGCGCGCAGCTTGAGCAGACCGCTCTCGGCCGCCGCGGCCAGTTCGGGCGACTCCCACAGCTGCACGGCGACCGCGACCGCGGCCGATTCGGCGCTGGTCAGGTCGATGTCGGGTAGCTCGTACGCATCGCGGTTGATGCGGTAGCCCTCGGCACTCGAGTACCGGCTGATCGGACCGATTTCGAGGGGAATGCCCAGATCGCGCAGCTCGTTCTTGTCGCGCTCGAACATGCGGCTGAACGCCTCGTCGCTCGCGGACTCCTCGTATCCCGCGACCGAATCCCGAATCCGCTCGGCGGTCAGGAACTGGCGGGTGGACAGCAGCGCGATAACAAGATTCATCAACCGCTCGACCTTGGATATCGCCACCCCGTAGAGACTAGTGTGCCGCGCGCTAGCGCGTACCACGAGCTCCACCCTTTTGCCTCCGCTGCGCTCCGGCGGGGTTCGCGGCCCCGAAGTCTCGTTCTTCCCTCCCTCCGCTCCTCCGCTTCGCTCCCCCGCTCCACTCAGTCCAGAACGAGACGGCCGCGAACCTCTCTGTTGAGGTTTCGGGTTGATCAATCAGGTCGCCGAACCCGGTCGGGCGCTCGAGGC
>NZ_JBSFNO010000061.1:0-39668 GCF_053981095.1 Nocardia sp. NPDC003693 | reverse complement strand
GGCCGATTCGCGGCTGATCGCTGAGCTGTCGGCCGGGGACCTGCGGGCGCTCGCGGCGATCGAGACCGCCCGCGACTTCGCCGCGCGCGTGCAGGTCGGCATGGTCGGCATCAACGTGCCGATCCCGGTGCCGATCGCCTACCACACGTTCGGCGGCTGGAAGCGTTCCGGCTTCGGTGATCTGAACCAGCACGGCCCGGACTCGATCCGCTTCTACACCAAGACCAAGACCGTCACCCAGCGCTGGCCCTCCGGTCTCAAGGAGTCCAACGCGTTCGTCATCCCGACCATGGACTGATCGATGTTCACACTCGACGAAGACGAACAGGCGATCGTGCAGACCGCCCGCGCCTTTGCCGACGAGCTGCTCGCCCCCGACGCGCTGGATTGGGATGAGCGCAAGCACTTCCCGATCGACGTGCTGCGCAAGGCCGGGCAGCTCGGCCTGGGCGGCATCTACGTCCGCGAGGACGTGGGCGGCTCGGAGCTGCGCCGGCTGGACGCCGTGCGGATCTTCGAGGCGCTGTCCACCGGCTGCCCCGCCATCGCCGCCTACATCTCCATCCACAACATGGCGGCGTGGATGATCGACAGCTACGGCGACGACGCACAGCGCAATCGGTGGCTGCCGGGCCTGACCTCCATGGATCTGCTGGCCAGCTACGCGCTCACCGAACCCGGTGTCGGCTCGGACGCGGCGGCCCTGAGCACCAGGGCCGTTCGCGACGGTGACGACTATCTGCTCACCGGCGTCAAGCAATTCATCTCCGGCGCCGGCAGCACCGACGTGTACGTCGTCATGGCGCGCACCGGAGACGAAGGCGCGCGGGGTATTTCGGCGTTCATCGTGCCCGCCGACACCCCCGGGCTGTCCTTCGGCGCGAACGAGAAGAAGATGGGCTGGAACGCCCAGCCCACCCGCGCGGTCATCATGGACGAGGCCCGGGTGCCCGCGGCCAACCTGCTCGGCGCCGAGGGCAACGGGTTCCGCATCGCCATGAACGGGCTCAACGGCGGGCGGCTCAACATCGCCGCCTGCTCGCTCGGCGGCGCGCAGTTCGCGCTCGACCGGACCGTGGGCTACATGGCCCAGCGCCGGGCCTTCGGGTCCCGGCTGCTGGACAACACCGCCCTGCAGTTCGATCTGGCCGACATGCGCACCTCCCTCGAGGCCGCCCGCACGCTGCTGTGGCGGGCCGCGGCCGCGCTGGACGCCGACGCGCCGGACAAGGTCGAACTCTGCGCCATGGCCAAGCGATTCGCCACCGACGCCGGATTCGAGGTGGCCAACAAGGCCCTGCAACTGCACGGTGGCTACGGTTACCTGGCCGAATACGGGATCGAGAAGATCGTCCGCGACCTGCGGGTGCATCAGATTCTGGAAGGCACGAACGAGATCATGCGGGTGGTCGTCGCCCGCTCGGTGGTAGGAGCGGCATGAGCGAAACTGTGGGTACGTCCGAAGCCGAAGTGCTCATCGACAAGCGCGACGGGCTCGGCCTGATCACGCTGAACCGGCCGCGCGCCATCAACGCCCTGAACCACCCCATGGCGCTCACGATCCTCGCGGCGCTGCGGGACTGGGCGACGGACGGCGAGGTGCGCGCGGTCGTGCTCACCGGCGCCGGCGAACGCGGACTGTGCGCGGGCGGCGACATCGTCGCCATCCACAACGACGCGAAGCAGGCCGTGGCACAGGGCGATTCGCCCTACGTCGCGGCGGACTCGCCGAGCGGGCGCTTCTGGCGGGACGAGTACATCCTCAACGCACTCATCGGCGCCTACCCCAAGCCGTACGTCGCCGTCATGGACGGCATCGTCATGGGCGGCGGCGTCGGACTGTCCGGGCACGCGAGCCACCGCATCGTGACCGAACGCTCCATGATCGGCATGCCGGAGACCGGCATCGGCTTCATCCCGGACGTGGGCGGCACCTACCTGCTCGCCCGCACCCCGGGCGAGATCGGCACCCACGTGGCGCTCACCACCGCGCGCATGAGCGCCGGGGACGCCATCGCGGCCGGGTTCGCGGACTACTTCGTGCCGTCCGAACAGCTGCCGGACCTGCTGGAGGCGTTGCGCGCCAACGAGGTCGAGGTGGCCATCGCGAAGTTCGCGCAGCCCGCGCCGGTGTCGGACTTCGTGGCGCAGGCCGGGTGGATCGACTCCTGCTACGGCGCGGACAGTGTCGAGGAGATCGTGGACCGCCTGCGCGGCCACGGCACGCCGGAGGCCGCCAAGGCTGCCGCCGACGTGCTCGCCAAATCGCCGGTGGCCCTGAAGGTCACGCTGCGTTCGCTGCGCGCCGCCCGCGCCGCCGCGAGCCTCGAGGAGGTGCTGAACCAGGAGTTCCGGGTCTCGGCCGCCTCGCTGAACACCCACGACCTGGTGGAGGGCATTCGCGCCCAGGTCATCGACAAGGATCGCAATCCGCAGTGGTCGCCCGCGACCCTGGCCGACGTCACCACCGCCGACGTGGACGCCTACTTCGGCGACCTCGGGGATCGCGAATTGGGTTTGATCGCAAAGGATTCCCTGTGAGCACTGAAATCGGCAAGAAGGTCGGATTCCTGGGTCTGGGTCACATGGGCGGACCCATGGCCGCCAACCTGGTCAAGGCCGGATACGAGGTCCTGGCCTACGACCCCGTGCCCGCCGCGCAGGAGCAGGCGCGCACCGACGGCGCGACCGTCGTCGAGACCACCGCCGCGGCCGTGGCCGACGCGGAGATCGTCATCACCATGCTCCCCAACGGGCGCATCGTGCTCGACCTCTATCGCGAGATCCTGGCCGCGGCGCGGCCCGGCACCCTGTTCGTCGACTGCTCGACCATCGACGTCGGCGACGCCAAGGCCGCGGCCGAACTCGCCGCGGCGGCGGGACACCGCGCCCTGGACGCCCCGGTCTCCGGCGGCGTCGCGGGCGCGGCGGCGGGCACCCTCACCTTCATGGTGGGCGGCGCGGACGCCGATTTCGCCGCGGCCCTGCCGCTGCTGGAGGTCATGGGCGGCAAGGTCGTGCACTGCGGCGGCGCGGGCGTCGGCCAGGCCGCCAAGGTCTGCAACAACATGATCCTGGGCATCTCCATGATCGGGCTGTCCGAGGCCATCGTGCTGGGGGAGAAGCTTGGGCTGACCAACGAGAAGTTCTTCGACGTGGTCTCCACCGCCTCGGGGCAGTCGTGGGCCCTCACCTCGTACTGCCCGGTGCCGGGTCCGGTGCCGACCAGCCCGGCGAACAACGACTACAAGCCGGGTTTCGCGACCGCGCTCATGACCAAGGACCTCGGTCTGGCGGCGAACGCGTTGCAGGCCAACGGTGTCGACGGACAGATCGGTTTGCTGGCGGCGGAGATCTACAACCGCTTCAACCAGGACGAAGCGGGCAAGGATTTCTCGGCTATCGTCACCGATATCCGTAAGCGATCTGGAGGAGACAACGCGTGAGTGACTTCGAGACCATTCTGCTCGAGCGCAAGGGGCGGGTCGCGCTCATCACGCTCAATCGGCCGAAGGCCCTCAACGCGCTGAACTCGCAGGTCCTGGCCGACATCTCGGCCGCCCTCGACGAGCTCGAGAACGACAGCGAGATCGGCGCCGTCGTGCTCACCGGGTCCGAGCGCGCCTTCGCGGCCGGCGCGGACATCAAGGAGATGCAGAGCAAGTCCTACATGGACATGTTCCTCACCGACCACTTCGCCGGCTGGGATCGCCTGACCGCCTTCCGCAAGCCGATCATCGCCGCGGTCGCGGGCTACGCCCTGGGCGGCGGCTGCGAACTGGCCATGATGTGCGACCTGCTGCTCGCGGCCGACACCGCCAAGTTCGGCCAGCCCGAGATCAAGCTCGGCGTCATCCCCGGCATGGGCGGCTCGCAGCGCCTGACCCGCGCCGTCGGCAAGGCCAAGGCCATGGACCTGATCCTCACCGGCCGCAACATGGACGCCGAGGAGGCCGAGCGCGCGGGCCTGGTCTCGCGCATCGTCCCCGCCGCCGACCTGGTCGCGACCGCCCTCGAGGTGGCCGAGACCATCGCCGGCATGGGCCTGCCGTCGGTCATGATCGCGAAGGAGGCGGTGAACCGCTCCTTCGAGACCACCCTCGGCGAGGGCCTGCGCTTCGAGCGCCGGGTCTTCCACTCGCTCTTCGCGACCGAGGATCAGAAGGAAGGCATGACCGCGTTCGTCGAGAAGCGGCCCGCCGACTTCAGCCACAAGTAGGACTCGCGAGAGTTCCGCACCCGGACGTCCCGTCATCCGCACGGATGGCGGGACGTCCGCCGTTGCGCGGCGAAAAACGGTACGGGCGAACCGGATTCAGCCGTGTCTGGGCGGGCCTACGACCTCCACCGTCGCGGGCTTGTCCGGGTGATCGCCGTTGCGGTCCATCGCCAGGGCGCCGGCGATCGTGCCGCCCAGCGTCGCCGTGACGGCGATGGCGGCCACCACCTTGCGGCGGGACACCGGGGCCTCCACCTGAGCCCGCAGGGCGGGAACGGGATTGAAGCGGACACTGCGGACGCGGCGGGCGGACGGGCGTTCGGCGGCCAGCAGGACCGCGCCGCGGGTGGAGACGAATTCGGGCTCGGGATCGTAGATCAGGGGCAGGTCCAGTTGCTGCTCCAGGCCGTCGCGAATGCTCCGGCTGCGCGAACAGCCGCCCAGCAGGGCCATGCCGGTGGGGTGCACACCGGTCTCCTCGACCATCTGCCGCACGAACGAGGCCGAATGGTGGATGCCCGCGGCCACCAGATCGGCGAAATCGCTGCGGGTCAGCACCGCGCGCTGACCCGTCACCGGATCCTGCACGGTCAGTACCCGTTCGGCGGCCAGCGCCTCCTTGCAGCGGCGGCTCGTGCCCAGATCCACCGTGACCCCGCTGCGCACCAGCTGCCAGCGCAGCAGCGAATCGTGACCGTCGCCGCTGAGCACGGGACTGCGCTTGGTCGCCAGGATCGCGTCGGTGCGGCAGTCGATCTGGGTCAGCGTCAGACCCGACGCACCGAGGTCGTACAGCAGGATCGAACCCTCGGCGGGCAGCCTGCCGGTGAACCGCAGATAGCGCAGCTGGGCGACCGGCTCGTCGATGACGGTCAGGCGATTGCGGCCCGCGGTCGTGCGCACCGCCTCGGCGTGCGCGGAACAGCGACAGGTCACGGCGATGCCGGTGATGAACTCGTCGCGGCGGGCCGCGGATTTGCGCATGAGCCGAATGGCCTCGAACACGCCCTCTTCCAGCGCGCCGCCCGCGCGCCGCTCGACCTCGCACCGATCGATCGGGGGCAGATGGGGCTGATCGGAATGGGTCAGCATGGCGCGCGCACCGGCCGCACCGGCGGACACCCCGAGGACCAGCACCATGGCCTCCATGGTGAACCCTTTGCGGCCCGATTCCAAGACTATGACGCAGGAAATTGGCTGCTCGGATGCTGGACGGTTACTGCCCGGCCCAGCGGGTCGGCGCGCCACCGCTGTCGAAGTCGCCCGCCGTCTGCCGGAATTCCGCCAGCAATTGCAGCAGCAGCTGTAAACGATCCGGCGCCAGGCCCGCGTTCGCGAAGACCTGCCGGTTCAGCTGGGTGGTGGCCTTGGCTACCAATTCCCTTCCGGCATCGGTTATTTCGATGAGCGTCGCCCGCCGGTCACTCGGATGCGGCACCCGCTTCACCAGCTCCGCCGCCTCGAGCCGATCGACCGTGTTGGTGACGCTGGTCGGATGCACCTGCAGGCGCGCGCTGGCCACCGCCATCGGCAGGGCGCCCGTTTTGCTGAAACCCAGCAGCATGAGTAGCTCGTAGCGCGAGAAGGTCAGCCCGGACGGCTTGAGCGCCTCGTCCACCCGGGCCATCACGATCTGCTGCGCGCGCACCAGCGAGGTGACCGCGGCCATCCCATCTGCGACTTCACCCCAGCCGTGCTCGGTCCACTGGCGGTGTGCCTCCTCGATAGGATCCAGTGGCAGGGGACGTGGCCGGGACATGACATCGATCATCGCACGCGATCCGGGCAAACTCCGCCGCACCGAGCCCGATCCGGTGTCGTACTGTTGCGCGCGAACAGGAGGCAGTACGTGATCAACCCGCCCGACCCGCAATCCGACTCCGCACCGGGCCCCTACATGGTGCCCTTCCCCAACTCGCAGCCACCTCAGCGCAATCGGCGCACCCAGATCCTGGGGCTGGCCGCGGCGACCCTGCTGCTCTCGGTGGGCGTCATCGTCTGGTCACTGCAGCGATCGGCCGCAGCGGAGGACGACATCGCAGCGGGCGCAAGCGAATTCGCCCCGACCAAGGGTGACCGGGATCCCTCCGAGCGGATCCCGGGCGTCGTGCGCAAGGACTACCCCGCCGGCCTGCACGTGACCGGGCAGCAGCGGGTGGCCTACACCCAGTCCCCGCCGTTCGGCGGCCCGCACGACGGCTCCTGGCTGCCGTGCACGGGTGTGGAGTACGCGGTCGCGGTCCGCAACGAGAACGCGGTGCACTCCCTCGAACACGGCGCCGTCTGGATCACCTACAACCCGGAGACCCTCGACGCCGACGGGCAGGCGGTGCTGAAGACGCTGGTCGTGGGCAAGCCCTACATGTTCATGTCGCCGTACCCCGGCCTGACCACCCCCATCTCGCTGCAGTCCTGGGGCCATCAGATCAAACTCGCCGACCCGCGCGACGAGCGCATCGAGCACTTCATCACCGCGCTGCGGGTGAACGACTACACGCACCCCGAGCCGGGCGCGACCTGTTCCAACCCGAGCATCGACCCGGTGGCCCCGCCGCGCGCGGACACCACCGCCCCCGGGCCGGACGCGATCGCCGAGACGGCCACGACACTGCCGACCACCACCGTCGCACCGCCGCCGCCTCCGGCCCCCGCGCCCGAACCGGCCCCCGACGCGCCGCCGCCCCCGCCGGGCCCCGAGGCGCCCCCGGCCCCGCCCGCCCCGGAGCCGCCGCCCGCGCCGTGAGCGCATTGAAATCACGCTGATCCCAACCCTGGGCAATCACATTGGCGCAGGTCATTATTGATGACGATGCGGGTGTGACCGAGTGGCCAGGTAGCGGTCTGCAAAGCCGTATACGCGGGTTCGACTCCCGCCGCTCGCTCTGGAAGGGTCAGGCCCCCACGGTTCGTCGTGGGGGCCTGATTCGTGTGTGCGCGTTCGCTTCCCGCGCTACTTGCCGTCCGCGGAGCAGACCTTCCAGGTGCCCGATTCCAGGCGCAGGTGCTCGGTGGCCGTCGTCGTCTTGTCCTCGACGCCCGCCAGCGCGAGCGAACCCGTCATCTGCGCGGTCGCGGTCTCCGCGGCGATGGCGATATCGGCAACGCCGACAATGCGAATCGTGAACTTGCCGCGATCGGCGGCGGCCTTCTGCGCGTCCGGCAGCGCGGCGAACTCGGCGCGATCGGCGGCGCACGCCTGCTCGACCGCCACCGACGGGCCGTCGGCGGACAGCGTGCCGTAGAAGTCGCGGATCGCGGATTCGATCTGCTCGGCGGCGGTGGGATCGGACTTGCCGCCCAGGGCCAGGGTCGCCGCGACGCCGCCGCCGACCAGCACGACCGCCGCGACGAGCACGCCGATCAGTAGTGGTCTGCGCCCGCCGCCCCGGGTTCCGGTGGGGTGCTCGACATCCGGGGCGGGGCTGTGCGGTTGTCCGCCGGGCGGCAGGGTCATCAGGTTCCTTCGATCGTCCTGGCAGTGAACTGCCCGCACCTTACGCCACAACGATTGTGTCCCGGCGGGATCCGCGTCCGCTGCGCACGACGTTCCGTGGGCCGCGCGACGGCCGCGCGGGGCTGCCCACCACATATATTGGCGCGAGGGCGAATTCGCCCGGCTCGATCCCGAAGGAGTGCCCGTGCGCCGCACGCTCGCCGTTCTCGCCGTTCTCACCGCCCCGCTCGCGGCCGCCCCGCTCGCCGCCGCGCAGCCACCCGCCGCCGCGGCCGGGGTGCAGGTGCGGGCGGTCTACGGCCCCGAGGAGTTCCCGATCGCCGGCGTCACCGCCGAGATCACGCCGTGCGCGGGCGGCCCCGCCCTGTCGACCGTCACGACCGATGTCACCGGCGCGGCCACGCTCCCGGCCGGCGCGGGCTGCTACGCGGTGCGGGCGGGCGAGCTGTCCGGCTGCATGGTCGACGGCGACCCCGTGCAGCAGGTGGCCGTGGTTCCCGGCCTCACCGCTGTCGCCACGTTCCGCTTCCGCTGCGCCTGAGGGACACCGCCGTCACGAATCCACCGCCGGGACGCGGTGAGATTCGCCCGCTCGGCAACGTCCTCGAATCGCACGATGCCCCCGGAGTGCTCGGTTCCGGGTCGGCGTCGAAGATGGGGTAGGCCCCGGCTCGCCGCGGCGCGGTCGATGCCCATTCGCGCAGCCCGGCCGCCTCCGGTGTGAATGTGGGCAATTTCACTCACCCTCTCCGGTATGGGCACTGGCTGTTAACCTCGAGATCGGTTAGCTGCTCGAAATGCTGTAGCGCGATAAGCGTCGCATCACCGATGAGAGGTGACGATATGGGCGCGAAGTCCGCCCTGGAATATCCGATGGATATGGCGGTCGTGCCTGAGCTACGTCGTTTCGGGAATCTGGCCGAGGTCCTGTCCGCCTTTCTCGGCGCGGTGGTCGCCGGTTTGTTGCTCATGGCCCCACTCGATCTCGCGTGGTCCGACGGCGGCCCGCTCGAACTGGACATGCTGGTACTCAACATGCCCCGTGCCGCTGCGGCCGGGGCGATCTTCGCGGTGGTGGCCGCCGCGCTCGCGGTGGCGCTCGGGCGCCGGGCCGCCTGGCTCATCTCCCTCAGCTCGGCGACGATCCTGCTCGCGGATCACGTCTGGAATCTGAACTCCTCCTTCACCGGCACGCTCATCACCGTCAACTACATCGACTCGATCTTCGGCGGCATCCTGCTCGGCGCCCTCGCGGTGGCGGCCTGTGGCCGGCGACTCACTTCGATGGCATTCCTCGTCGGCGCGCTCGGCGCCATCCTGTTCGGCGACCTCACCGCGCTGCCCGACGCGGACGGTGAATCCTCGTTCGCCGGTTGGCTCTCGGTCGGCACGCCGCCGATCTGGTTGCTACTGCTCGCGGTACTCGCACTGGCCGCCGGGATGAGCGTGCAGCGCCCGAGCGAGGAGCCCGACGCCGAGACCGCCGATCTGCCCATCGCCCCGATCACGGCCGCGCTGGTGCTCGTGATGGCGACCGCGCTGTCCACTGACTGGTTCGTGCGGCAGCCGGACACCGTGGCGAACATCGCGCTCGCCACGGCTGTCACCGTGCTCGCGGCGCTGCTCGCGGCGTTCGTGCTGCCCGGCCGCGACGGCCGGTACGTGCTGCTCGCGGTGGCGGTCACCAATTCCGGCAGCGCCATTTTCACCGTGCCGCGCCCGGACTGGAGTGCGTTCATGCAGGTCGGTGGCGTGCTGCTCGGTTTCTATCTGGGCAGGCGCGGCTTCTCGCCGTGGCTGGGTTTCGCCGGAACCGGACTGCTGGCGGTGTTCGCCGCGCTGTCCGCGGACCACGCGCACGCCGACGCCGTCATCCCGATCATCGGAATCACCGCGCTCGGCCTGCTCATGGGCTACTGCTTCGCCGGCCCCGCGCCGGTGGCCCCGACCAGCATGGTGGTCGCGCTGACCGCGCTGGTGGTGCCGTGCCTGGTGATCGCGGTGCGCGGCAGCAGCTTCGGGCGCATCGCCTACTCGCCGCGGTGGTATCGCGATCCGACCAGCGTGGTGTCGGCGACGCCCGGCTGGACGGCGCTGGCCGTCACACTCGGCTGCGCGGCGGGCATGGCGCTGCTGTATCGCCTGCGGCCGACCGCGATTCAGTCCGCGAAGCGCGCGTTCACCCACAGCAGCGCGTCGTCGTAGGACGCCTCGAGCACCCCGCGATGATCCGCGCCCGCGTAGCCGCGGTACTGCACCGGCTGTCCCGCCAGGCGCTGTTTCGCCACCAGGGAATCGGTGGCCACCGCGGGCACGACCGTGTCCTCGCGGCCCTGCAGCACCAGCAGCGGGCGGGTGAAAGTCAGTGCGCCGGGATCGTTCTCGTTGAGCACGTCGGTCAGCGCGCTCATGTCGCCCTCGGGATCGAAGACCTCGTTCATGGCCAGACCGCCCCACGCCTGCGGGCCGCGCAGGCCGCCGATGCAGCTGGCATCCGCGAGCGAGACCATCGCCGTGGTGTGGGCGGTCAGGAATCTGCCCGGATCGATGTCGGCGACGGTCTGCGCGCCGCGAATGATCAACGGCAGGAAGGCCGTCGACTCACCCGCGAGCGCCGCGCCCGCGCTCGGCACGCCCGCCACCGTCGCCAGCTGAGCCGCCTGCAGCCCCACGCCCTGATGTGAGGCCGGCGCCAGCGCTACCGCGCCGAGCAACCGCAGTTCCGGCGCCCACTGCTGGGCCTGGGCATTGGCGAAGATCGCGGCCTGCCCGCCCTGCGAATGCCCCATGGCGACCCAGCGTTTGCCGATCTCGGGTTCGAGTTCGCGTGCGGCGCGGGCCATATCGGTCACCGCGCGCTGTTCGGCCGTCCCGATGAGATAGCCGTGCGGGCCCGGGGTGCCGAGCCCCTGATAGTCGGTCTGCGCGACCGCGTACCCGGCCGCGATCCACCGCGCCTGCACCTGCCGCACGAGCGCGGTGTAGTCGCGCGCCGGATACAGCTCGGAGGCGTCCAGCGACGGCGCGCAGACATCGGCCACCCCCGTGGTGCCGTGCGCCCAGGAGATGAGTGGCCAGCCCCCCGGCGGCGGGCTGCCCTGCGGGACGGCCACCGTGCCGGAGACGGCCACCGGCATGCCCTGCATGTCGACGGATCGGTACAGCAGCAGGTAGTTTCGCGCGTTCGGCAGTCCGGGATCGCCGATGACGGCCCGGATCTGGATGATCGAGCCGGGCGGTCCCGGAATCCGGTCGTCCGGCGCGGAATAGAACGACAGGTCGGGGGAGTCGTCGACCACCGGGGTCGCGGCGGCGGGCCGGATGGCGACCGGTGAACTCACGATCGCCGCGGCCAAGGCCGTCGCGGCGACGAATCCGGACCGCCGGCGCGGCGTGTGCCGCGGCCGTCGCGCATGCACCGCCTCGATGTCCGACATGTCCAGAAACATACCGCTCTGTCGGTCCCGGAACCCGCAAGGAAACGGCTGCGTGGTGGCACCGGCCGGTGTATATCCCGGACAGGGTGCCCGCTCCCCGGAACGAGTAAGGCCCCGACCATGAAACACGGTCGGGGCCTTACCATCCGGTGCCCTCGGCAGGAATCGAACCTGCGGCCTTCTGCTCCGGAGGCAGACGCTCTATCCCCTGAGCTACGAGGGCGGGGTAGAACCCCTCGGACCATCTGGCTTCCGAGCGGGCTCCGAAAGCGTAGCGCATCGGGTGCGCTGGGCCAAAAAGGTTTTCGGACCGGGCGTTTTGCGGCGCCCGGCCGGGCGCCGCGAACGGCTCGTGCTCAGTTCATCGGGAGCGGGGTCGCGCCGCGCTCGGCGAGCATCTGGGTGATCAATTGCGACTCGCCGGCTTGGGTTTTCGCCATGCTGCCCGCCAGGTGCCGCACCTGATCGGTGTCCGCGCGCTGGGCGGCGTACTCGATCATGGGCATGCCGCCCTGGTGGTGCCGCAGCATGAGCTGCAGGAACAGCTTGTCCAGCGTCGCACCGGTCGCCGTGCGCAGGGTCGCCAGTTCCTGGTCCGAGGCCATGCCCGGCATGGACGGAACCGGGCCCGTGTGCTGCCCGCCGCCGTGATGCGAACTCGCGTCGCTCATCCAGCCCATGTAGCCGTCGGACGGCAACAGGGGCTCACCCCACAGCGACAGCCACGCCTGCATACGGCCCGCCTGATTCTGCTGGGTGGTCAGAATGTCGTAGGCCAGCCGCTTGATCGCGGGATCGTCCGAACCGGCCAGCGCGACGGCCGACATCTCCACCGCCTGCGCGTGATGCACCGACATGTCCTGGCTGAAGCCGATATCCACCGATCCCGCGGCCGCGGCGGTGTCCCGGTTGCCCACGAGCAGACCCGCCGCGAACCCCAGCAGCACGAGCGCGATCACCCCGAGCACCAGCAGCGCGGGCCGCTGACCGCGGCCCGGCTCCCGGGCGGGGGCCGTCGATTCGTGGTCGCCGGACTCGTCGTGTGCGAGCAAGGGCGGCATTACTGGGCCGGAGCCGGGGCGGCCGGCTCGGCGGGCTCGGTCGGACCGGCAGGCTGGGCCGGGCCGTCGGTGGGCGCGGGGATCGCGGGCACGCCGCCGGGGACGGTCTCCATACCGGGGATGTTCTCCAGCCCCGGAATGCCGGACAGGCCGTTGCCGAACGGGCTCGCGCCGCCGCCGAGCTCGGTCGGATCCTGGGTCAGGCCCTTACCGTCCATGGGCACCGCGTCGGGGCCGGGCGCGCTCGGATCGAACGGCGGCGGGTTCTCCGCGTCGAAGGTCGGGTTCGAGCAGCTCGCGCCGACCTCCGGGTAGGTGTTCTCGTTCAGGCGCAGGTTCTTGATGAACTTGTCGACCCGCGCGTCGTCGGCCGAGTCCAGCTTGAGCTGATGGCCCCACGCCTGCAGCGCGATCGGCGAATCCAGGCCCGGGTACGGCGACATGAGCGAGTACGGCTTGCCCTCGACCTTCGCCTTCAGGGTCTCGATGCCCGCCGCGTCGACCTTGTCCGGGTTGTAGGTGACCCAGACCGCGCCGTGCTCGAGCGAGTGCACGGCGTTCTCGGTGCGAATCGCCTTGGCGTACACCGTGCCCATGCAGTTCGCCCACGAACCGTCGTGCGGGCCACCGAAGGCCGGCGCCTGGTCGTAGGCCACCCGCTGGGTGGCGGCCACGTGCAGACCCGCCGGATAATCCTTCTTGACCACGCCGTCGATGTACGCCGACGGATTCTTGAGCTCCTCGCGGGCCTGGTACTTGGGCACCAGGACCGCGGCGATACCGCCGATCAGACCCAGCACCACCACCACGGCGGCGATCGTCATCCAGGGAATGGTTCGTTGGTTGGGCAGCTTGCCGTTCCCGCCCTTACGGGAGGAACGCGAAGATTTGCCCGCGGCCTTCACGGCCTTGGCCGACTTGGCACTGGTCCTGCTCGGCATAGCTCGTTGTGCTCTCTTCGACGTGTCGGACAATCAAACGGTGCGGCCGCATCGTTTGCTGGGCGCCTGCCCGGGAGGTGCCCGCTCGCGGCGTTCACCTGCTCAGACCATAGGATAGTGACTCGTGACTCCAGCTGACCTTGCAGATCTCCTTCGCGCAACCGCTGCGAAGGTACTTGTCGAACGTGGATCCGACCCCGCGGTCCTGCCCGACGAGGTCAAGGTGGAGCGTCCCCGCAACCCTGAGCACGGTGACTATGCCACGAATGTGGCCATGCAGGTAGGCAAGAAGGCGGGAATCAACCCCCGCGATTTCGCGAGCCTGCTGGCCGAGGCGCTGGGGCAGGCCGAGGGCATCGAGGTCGCCGAGGTCGCCGGTCCCGGGTTCCTGAACATTCGCCTCGCCAAGGCGGCCCAGGGCGCGATCATCGAGAAGATCCTCGCCGCGGGCGCGGCGTACGGCACCGCGGACACCCTCGGCGGCCAGAAGATCAACCTCGAATTCGTCTCCGCCAACCCCACCGGGCCCATCCACCTGGGTGGCACCCGCTGGGCGGCGGTCGGTGACGCGCTCGGCCGGATCCTGTCCGCCCAGGGCGCGGCCGTCACCCGCGAGTACTACTTCAACGACCACGGCGCGCAGATCGACCGGTTCGCCAAGTCGCTGGTCGCCGCGGCCACCGGGCAGCCGACCCCCGAGGACGGCTACGGCGGCGCGTACATCAACGACATCGCCGCCACGGTCGTGGCCGCGCACCCCGAGGCGCCGGGCCTGCCCGAGGCCGAACGGCACGAGCTGTTCCGCCGCGAGGGCGTCGAGCTCATGTTCGCGCAGATCAAGCAGGACCTGCACGACTTCGGCGTCGACTTCGACGTGTACTTCAACGAGAGCGCGCTGTTCGCCTCCGGCGCGGTCGAGCAGGCGCTCGAGACGCTCAAGGGCTCGGGCAACCTGTACGAGAAGGACGGCGCGTGGTGGATCGCCTCCACCGAATACGGTGACGACAAGGATCGCGTCGTCATCAAGAGCGACGGCAACTCCGCGTACATCGGCGGCGACATCGCCTACTTCCAGAACAAGCGCTCGCGCGGATTCGACCTGTGCGTCTACATGCTCGGCGCGGACCACCACGGCTACATCGGCCGGTTGAAGGCCGCGGCGGCAGCCTTCGGCGACGACCCCGACACCGTCGAGGTGCTCATCGGCCAGATGGTGAACCTGGTTCGGGACGGCGCGGCGGTGAAGATGTCCAAGCGCGCGGGCACCGTGATCACCCTCAACGATCTGGTCGAGGCGATCGGCGTGGACGCGGCCCGGTACTCGCTGGTGCGGTGGTCGGTGAACTCCAGCATCGACATCGACCTCGATCTGTGGACCAAGGCCGACAACGAGAATCCGCTGTACTACGTGCAGTACGCGCACGCCCGCACGAACAACATCATCGGCAATGCGGCGGCGTTCGACTTCGATTCGGTCGCACCGGATTTCGCGCTCATGACCGCCGATCGCGAAGGCGAGCTGATCCGCACCCTCGGTGAGTACCCCCGGGTGCTGGCCACCGCCGCCGAGGTGCGCGAGCCGCACCGGGTGGTGCGCTACCTCGAGGAACTCGCCGGCGCGTACCACCCCTTCCAGTCGGACAAGGACATGCGCGTGCTCCCCCTGGGAGACGAGCCCGTCAGTCCCCGTAACGCGGCCCGCCTCGAGCTGGTCAAAGCCACCCGTCAGGTTCTCGCCAACGGCCTCGGCCTGCTAGGCGTCAGTGCTCCGGAGCGTATGTAATGAGTGCCCATCCCGCCGGTCCCCGGCACGCCGACATCCCGCCCGCGCCGAATCTGCCCGAGCGGCCCGAGAATCCGCGGCAGATGATCGAGCTGCCCGCGAATGTCTGGCCCCGCAACGCCTCCCGTGACGCGGACGGCGTGGTCCGGCTGGCCGGGGTGCCCGTGCACGAGCTGGCCGCGGAGTTCGCGACCCCGCTGTTCGTCATCGACGAGGACGACTTCCGTTCGCGCTGCCGCGACATGGTGCGCGCCTTCGGCGCGGGCGCGCGGGTGCACTACGCGTCCAAGGCGTTCCTGTCCGGCGAGATCGCGCGCTGGATTCGCGACGAGGGCCTGCATCTGGACGTGTGCTCCGGCGGCGAGCTCGCCGTCGCGCTGCACGCGGGCTTCCCCGCCGAGCGAATCGCGTTGCACGGCAACAACAAATCGGTTCCGGAGCTGGAAGCGGCCGTCGCCGCCGGGGTCGGGCACATCGTGCTGGACTCGCTGATCGAGATCGATCGCCTCGAGGCCGTCGCCAAGGCGGCCGGCAAGGTCGCCGAGGTGCTGGTGCGCGTCACCGTGGGCGTGGAGGCGCACACCCACGAGTACATCTCCACCGCGCACGAGGACCAGAAGTTCGGTTTCTCCATCGCCAGCGGCGACGCGATGCAGGCCATCGCCCGGGTCTTCGAGTCCGACAACCTGCGCCTGGTGGGCCTGCACTCGCACATCGGCTCGCAGATCTTCGAGATCGACGGTTTCGAGATCTCCACCCGCCGCATGCTGGGCCTGCTGCGCGAGGCGGTCGACAAGTTCGGCGTCGAGCGCGCCGCGCAGATCAGCGTGCTGGATCTCGGTGGCGGCCTTGGTATTTCGTACCTGCCGCACGACGATCCGCCGGCCCTGGACGACTTCGCGGCCAAGCTGCGCCGCATCGTGGCCGAAGAGGCCGAGCGCGCGGGCCTGCCGGTCCCGACCATCGCGGTCGAACCGGGCCGGGCCATCGCCGGGCCGGGCACGGTCACCCTGTACGAGGTCGGCACCACCAAGGACGTGGTCCTGGATGCGGGCCTGCGCCGTCGCTATGTCAGCATCGATGGAGGCATGAGCGACAACATCCGGCCCGCGCTGTACCAGGCCGAATACGACTGCCGACTGGTCTCGCGATCCAGCGATGCCAATCCGGTCGTCGCTCGTGTGGTCGGAAAGCATTGCGAGAGTGGGGATATCGTCATTCGTGACACCTGGCTCCCGGCCGACGTCGGTCCGGGGGATCTGGTTGCGGTGGCGGCGACCGGCGCGTATTGCTACTCGATGTCGAGTCGTTACAACATGCTCACGCGTCCCGCCGTGGTCGCTGTGCGAGACGGCAAGGCGCGCTTGATCCTTCGTCGTGAAACGGTGGAGGACCTACTCAGCTTGGAGGTGAATGCATGACCGAGGTAGCCAGTACCAAAGGCGATGTGTGGGGATCGGATCATCCCATCGGAATCGCCGTCCTCGGCATGGGCACGGTCGGCACGGAGGTGGTTCGCGTCATCCGCGAGCACGCCGACGACCTGACCAACCGAGTGGGCGCCCCCGTCGTGCTGCGCGGCGTGGCCGTGCGCGACGCGAGCAAGGATCGCGGCCTGGCCCCCGAGCTGATCACCACCGACGCGCAGGCCCTGGTCGCGCGCGACGACGTGGACATCGTGGTCGAGGTGATGGGCGGCATCGATCCGGCCCGCGCCCTGATCAAGTCCGCGCTCGAAGCCGGCAAGTCCGTGGTCACCGCCAACAAGGCGCTGCTGGCCGACTACACCGGCGAGCTCGCCGGCGCGGCCGAGAACAACCGGGCCGACCTGTACTTCGAGGCCGCGGTCGCCGGCGCCATCCCGGTTGTGCGCCCGCTCATCCAGTCGCTGTCCGGTGACCGGGTGAACCGGGTGGTCGGCATCGTGAACGGCACCACCAACTTCATCCTCTCGGCCATGGCCGAGACCGGCGCGGACTACGGCGACGTGCTGGCCGAGGCCACCCGCCTGGGCTACGCCGAAGCCGATCCGACCGCCGACGTCGAGGGCTACGACGCCGCCGCCAAGGCCGCGATCCTGGCCTCTGTCGCCTTCCACACCCGCGTGACCTCGGCCGACGTCTACCGCGAGGGCATCTCCAAGATCACATCCGAGGATCTCGAGACCGCCGCCGCCGTCGGCTGCACCGTGAAGCTGCTGGCCATGGCCGAGCGCGTCACCAACGAGAGCGGCAAGGAATCCATCTCGGTGCGCGTCTACCCCGCGCTCATCCCGCGCAAGCACCCCCTGGCCTCGGTCAGCGGCGCGTTCAACGCGGTGGTCGTGGAAGCCGAGAACGCCGGCCGCCTGATGTTCTACGGACAGGGCGCGGGCGGCGCGCCCACCGCCTCGGCCGTCATGGGCGACCTGGTGATGGCGGCGCGCAACAAGTTCTACGGTGGCCGCGCGCCCGGCGAATCGGTCTATGCTGAGCTGCCGATCGCGGCTGTCGGTGACACCCCCACCCGCTACCACGTGAACATGCAGGTTGCGGACCGCGCCGGTGTACTGGAAGCGGTGGCGGGCGAGTTCGCCAAGCACGGGGTCAGCATTTCGACGGTTCGCCAGGAAGGGCACGATGTCGGCGCCCGCCTGGTCGTGGTGACCCACCACGCGCTGGAATCCGCGCTGGCCGATACCGTGGCCGCGTTGGCCGAGCTGGACTCCGTCACATCCGTGACCAGTGTTCTGAGATTGGAAGGCACCGAGGAATGAGTACGACAGCTGCCACGCACACCCCGTGGCCGGGTCTGATCGCCGCGTACCGGGATCGGCTCCCGCTGGGCGCCGACTGGGAGCCCGTCACGCTGTTCGAGGGCGGCACCCCGCTGGTGCCCGCCACGCACCTGTCGGAGCTGACCGGCTGTGAGGTGTACCTCAAGGTCGAGGGCGCGAACCCGACCGGTTCCTTCAAGGACCGCGGTATGACCATGGCCATGACCGAGGCCAAGGCCAGCGGCAAGAAGGCCGTGCTGTGCGCCTCCACCGGCAACACCTCGGCCTCGGCCGCGGCGTACGCCACCCGGGCCGGCATGCACTGCGCGGTGCTGATCCCGCAGGGCAAGATCTCCATGGGCAAGCTGGCCCAGGCGGTCATGCTGGGCGCGAAGATCATCCAGGTCGAGGGCAACTTCGACGACTGCCTCGAACTGGCGCGCAAGGTCACCGCGGAGTTCCCCGAGGTCGGCCTCGTGAACTCGGTCAACCCGTACCGCATCGAGGGCCAGAAGACCGCGGCCTTCGAGATCGCCGATGTGCTCGGCAAGGCCCCCGACGTGCACGTGCTCCCGGTCGGCAACGCCGGGAACATCACCGCGTACTGGAAGGGCTACAACGAGTACTTCGCCGACGGCGTCACCACGTCGCTGCCGCGCATGCTCGGCGTGCAGGCCGCGGGCGCCGCGCCGCTGGTCAACGGTGCTCCGGTGAAGGATCCCGAGACCATCGCGACCGCGATCCGCATCGGCGCGCCCGCGTCCTGGAACCAGGCCGTGGCCGCGAAGGAAGAGTCCGGGGGCGCGTTCCGCGCGGCCACCGACGACGAGATCCTCGCGGCGTACCGCCTGGTCGCGGCCACCGAGGGCGTCTTCGTCGAGCCCGCCTCGGCGGCCTCGGTCGCCGGTCTGCTCGCCGCGCGCGCCGAAGGCTGGCTCGAGCCGGGCCTGACCGTGGTCTGCACGGTGACCGGCAACGGTCTCAAGGACCCGGACAACGCGCTCAAGGGCATGCCGGAGATCACCCCCATCGGTGTCGACCCGGTGGCCGTGGCCCGCGAACTCGAGCTGGCCTGAGTGAATTCGCGCGAGAGTCAGGTGATGACTCGCACCCTGCCCGCCGGAATTTCGGTCACGGTGCGGGTCCCCGCGTCCAGCGCCAATCTGGGCCCGGGTTTCGATTCCCTCGGAATCGCTCTGGGGCTGTACGACGAGATCTCGGTGACCACCGCCGAGTCCGGGCTGAACATCCGGGTCGAGGGTGAGGGCGCGGACGACGTGCCCTGGGGCCCTTCGCATCTGGTGGTGCGGGCCATCGAGCGCGGCCTGCAGGCCGCGGGCGTCTGGGCGGACGGCCTGGACGTGGTGTGCCGCAACGTGATTCCGCATTCGCGCGGTATGGGATCCTCGGCCTCGGCGGTGGTCGGCGGACTGGCCGCCGGCCGCGGCCTCGCCGCGAAATTCGATGCCGGACTGGCCTATGACGACACCGTCATGGTGCAGCTGGCCTCGGAGTTCGAGGGCCACCCCGACAACGCCTCTGCCAGCGTGCTCGGCGGAATCGTGGTGTCCTGGACCGAAACCGACCAGCGCGGCGAGCTCAACGGCACCGCCGAACACCATCAGCGCGTGTACCGCGCGGTGCGGCTGGACCCGCATCCGTCGTTGCGCCCGGTCGTGCTCATTCCCGAGGAGCGGTCCTCGACCGCGCACACCCGCGGTCTGCTGCCCGACACCGTGCCGCACGGTGACGCGGCTTTCAACGCGAGTCGCGCGGCGCTGTCGGTAGTTGCCTTGACGCAGCGTCCTGACCTGCTGATGGCCGCCACGCAGGATCGGCTACACCAGGGCTACCGCGCCTCCGCGCTGCCGCTCACGACGAAATGGATCGAACGGCTGCGCGCGGCGGGCATCGCCGCCACCGTGTCGGGCGCCGGTCCGACGGTGTTGGCCCTCGGGACCAGCGAATTCCCTGCGGAACTGCGTGAACTCGCGATCGCCGACGGCTTGCGTGTTCTCGAACCCGGCATCGCCGACGGCGTGCTGGTGGATTGACCGCGTGCCTGCCTTGCCGATGTAAAGGGTGGGAGCTATCCTGAGCGAGTCCGTACATCGTGCGCGTCAGACGCCGGTGCTTCATTAGGGCAATCGCTCCAGAGGCTCCTTGCTCAGGCTCGAGGCTTGAGGCTCGAAACTTGGGGGTAGCCAGTCAACTGGGATGATCTCTCCCGCCTTTTCACTCGGTGGGCAGGCCCACGCGGAGGTACCCCCACCGATCCGGCGGGACAGGCGATACGGCATCCGAGTCCGGCATCAGACCGGACTGCAGGAGGAACCCTCGATCAGGCACACGGCGGTCGAGGGAAGGAAAGGATTTCCGTGACAGAGACGGACCTGCTCGCGACACCCGGGGTGGAAAGTGATTCAAACTCCTCGGATCGCGATAGTGAATCCGGACAGATTTCGAAGATGAGCGAACACACTGACATCGCACGATCGGGGCTGACTGGAATGTTGTTGCCGCAATTGCGTGCGCTTGCGGGGGAACTCGGTATTCGAGGCACTTCCGGAATGCGTAAGGGTGATCTCATCGCCGCCATCAAGGAAAATCAGTCGGGTGGATCGGCCAAGTCGGCCGTCGTGAGCGGCGGCGCGGTGAGCGGTAAGTCCACCTCCAAGCGCACCGACGCCAAGGCCAAGGGCGAGTCCGCCGAGGCCGCTCCCGCCAAGGCCGAGACCCCCGCCGTGAAGGCCGAGGCCGCGAAGAGCGAGGCCACCAAGACCGAGAGCCCGGCCGCCAAGGCCGAGGACACCCGCGCGCAGGCCGAAGCGCCCGCGACCGCCGGGTCCGCTCCGGAGAAGTCCGCCGAGCCCCGCGAGGCGAAGCGTGAAGAGGCCGAAGGCAATCGGGCCGACGGCGGCGAGGAGACCCGCGAACGCGGCGAGCGCGGCCGGGGCCGCCAGCGCCGTGGCCGCGAGCAGCGCGGCGGGGCCGGCAACGCCGGTGACGCCGGCGCCACCGACGCCGCGGAGAAGCCGGAGTCCGAGGGCGGTGAGCGTCGTCGCGACCGCAACAACCAGCAGTCGGGCGGCCAGAACCAGCAGAACCAGAACGGCACCGCGCGCGGCGGCAACAACGACCGCGATCGCAATCGCGCCGCCGACGACGACGAGGAAGGCGGCCGCGGTCGCCGGGGTCGTCGCTTCCGGGAGCGGCGTCGCGGGCGTGACCGGGACGGCGTGGCGGGCGAGAGCGGCAGCAGCCGCGAGAGCCGCGAGCTGGAGATCCGCGAGGACGACGTCCTGCAGCCGGTCGCCGGCATCCTCGACGTGCTCGACAACTACGCGTTCGTGCGGACCTCCGGCTACCTGGCCGGCCCGAACGACGTGTACGTGTCCATGAATCTGGTGCGCAAGAACGGCCTGCGCCGCGGTGACGCGGTCACCGGTGCGGTGCGCGCGGCGCGCGACGGCGATCAGAGCAACCAGCGGCAGAAGTTCGACCCGCTGGTGCGGCTGGATTCCATCAACGGCTCGGATGTCGAATCCGCAAAGCGCCGACCGGAATTCAACAAGCTCACCCCGCTGTACCCGAATCAGCGACTGCGCCTGGAAACCACGCCCAACAAGCTGACCACGCGCATCATCGATCTGATCATGCCGATCGGCAAGGGCCAGCGCGCGCTGATCGTGTCCCCGCCCAAGGCGGGTAAGACCACGATCATGCAGGACATCGCGAACGCCATCGCGGTGAACAACCCCGAGTGCTACCTCATGGTGGTGCTGGTGGACGAGCGTCCCGAAGAAGTGACCGACATGCAGCGCTCGGTGCGCGGCGAGGTCATCGCCTCGACCTTCGATCGCCCGCCGGGCGATCACACCGCGGTCGCCGAGCTCGCCATCGAGCGGGCCAAGCGCCTGGTGGAAATGGGTCAGGACGTCGTCGTGCTGCTCGACTCGATCACCCGATTGGGCCGCGCGTACAACAACTCGTCCCCGGCCTCGGGCCGAATCCTTTCCGGTGGTGTGGATTCCACCGCGCTGTACCCGCCCAAGCGGTTCCTCGGCGCGGCCCGCAACATCGAGAACGGCGGCTCGCTCACGATCATCGCCACCGCGATGGTCGAGACCGGCTCCACCGGTGACACGGTCATCTTCGAGGAGTTCAAGGGCACCGGCAACGCCGAGCTCAAGCTCGATCGCAAGATCGCCGAGCGGCGCGTGTTCCCCGCGGTCGACGTCAACCCGTCCGGCACCCGCCGCGACGATCTACTGATGTCGCCCGACGAGGCCGCGGTCCTGCACAAGCTCCGGCGCGTGCTGTCCGGTCTGGATTCGCATCAGGCCATCGATCTGCTCGTGGATCGACTCAAGAAGACCAAGAGCAACGTCGAGTTCCTGATGACGGTCTCCAAGACCGCGCCCGGCGCGATCGACGAATAAAGTTGTCGTAGAACGACATCGACAGTGACGGCCCCGCTTCGGCGGGGCCGCTGCTGTTTCCGGGGCAGGATCGGCACCGGACGGGGGCTGTGGAAGAAGAGGCCGATGAGCATCGCCCCCGCGATCATGAATCCGAGAATGGTGGCGGTCACGGCGCCGGCCCCGCTGTCCGATGCCGTGGCCGCCGTATGGATGAGGGCGGCCCCGTCCCCGTGCGGCCCGGCGGGCGACGCCGAAGCCTGCCCCGTCCCGCCGCCGGATTCCCCGGGCGCGAACCACCAGCCCACGACCACCGCCAGAGCCAACCCCGCCAGGACCACCCCCGCGAACGCGTCCTTCCTGGTCACAGCTGTCCTCCCGGTAGTGGTAAGCCTCTCACCTGCGACTACTCTATGAACACTGTTGTTCGCATTCCCGAGTAGCGAACTACTCGACTTCCAGCCTGACTCGAGTCCGAACCTTCTGCGTGCCCGCAGTTTTGGGGGCGGAGGCGGCATGGAACCCCCGAAAACCAGGGGCATCGAAACCCGTCGCGGAAGGGGTGACCGTTCGCACGACCCGTCGTTCGGGTGGGCTCCGGGGCCGGAATATTTCGGCCTCGCGGAGTGTCTATACTTTCCGTTTGGCAACCATGCCTAGTCGGTACCGGTTCACGCCGTGTGAGGCGACCCGGGACCAGTTGAAAGGACACCCATGAAGGCAGGAATTCACCCCACGTACGTCGATACGACGGTCGTGTGCGGCTGCGGCAACACCTTCCAGACCAAGAGCACCAAGGAGACCGGCCAGATCACGGTCGAGGTCTGCTCCCAGTGCCACCCGTTCTACACGGGCAAGCAGAAGATCCTGGACACCGGTGGCCGCGTGGCTCGCTTCGAGGCTCGCTACGGCAAGCGCCCGTCGAAGGCCGAGTCCAAGTAGCTTCCCTGACGACGCCCGTCTGCCCCGTGCAGGCGGGCGTCGCGGTGTTTCCAGGGTCGGGCCGCGGACGGCAGCGGAATGACCCGCAAACTGACTGTGCACGCCCTATCCGAGGAGAACCGCGATGGCCGACAAGATGGCCCCCTCCGCGATCGACGACATTCTGGCCGAGTACTCCGGGCTCGAGTCCCAGCTCGCGGACCCCGCGCTACACAACGACCCGGGTGCGGCCCGGCGCGTGGGCAAGCGCTTCGCCGAACTGGGTCCGATCATGTCGGCCTACAACAAGCTGACCTCCACGCGGGACGATCTGGCCGCCGCCGAGGAGCTGGCCGCCGACGACTCCTCCTTCGCGGCGGAGATCCCGGGTCTGCGCGCCCAGGTCGAGGAGTACGAGAAGGCGCTCACCGACCTGCTCGCCCCGCGCGACCCGCACGACGCCGATGATGTTGTGCTGGAAGTGAAGTCGGGCGAAGGCGGCGAGGAATCCGCGCTGTTCGCCTCCGATCTGGCCCGCATGTACATCCGCTACGCCGAACGGCACGGGTGGAAGGTCGAGATCCTGGACGCCACCACGACCGATATGGGCGGCTACAAGGAAGCCACCATCTCGATCAAGGCCAAGGAGCCCTCCCGCGACGGCGTGTGGTCCAAACTCAAGTTCGAGGGCGGCGTGCACCGCGTGCAGCGCGTGCCCGTCACCGAATCGCAGGGCCGCATCCACACCTCGGCCGCCGGCGTCCTGGTCTACCCCGAGCCCGACGAGGTCGAAGAGGTGCAGATCGACGACAAGGATCTGCGCATCGACGTCTACCGCTCCTCCGGCAAGGGCGGCCAGGGCGTCAACACCACCGACTCCGCGGTGCGCATCACCCACCTGCCCACCGGCATCGTGGTGACCTGTCAGAACGAGCGGTCGCAGCTGCAGAACAAGATGCGCGCCATGCAGGTGCTCGCCGCGCGCCTGCAGGCCCTGGCCGAGGAGCAGGCCGATCAGGAAGCCGCCGCCGGGCGCGCCACCCAGATCCGCACGGTCGACCGCTCCGAGCGGATTCGCACCTACAACTTCCCGGAGAACCGCATCGCCGATCACCGCATCGGTTTCAAGGCGCACAACCTCGACGCCGTGCTGCAGGGTGGTCTGGACGACCTGTTCACCGCCCTGGGCGAGGCCGATCGCGCGGCGCGCCTGGCCGCCGAATAGGGCACGCCGGGACCCCGCGCGACCGGCGCTCCGGCGGGCGGGATCCGTGAGAACATGGGTAACTCCCGGTGCGTCCCGGGACGATTTCCGTACCTGTCGCGGCATGTGCCGGCGCCGGGCGGCGGCTCCCGGGCCATCCGGTCCGGGCCCGGGACGGCGGACCAGAAGAAGCGAGGCTGCCACGTGATCGGCAACAGTTCGGGGGAGTCGGCGCATACGCGCGCACCCTTGCGTCCGGCGATACGCGAGGCGGTCGACACGCTGCGCGCCGCGGGGGTGCCCAGTCCCGAGGCCGATGCCGAACACCTTGCCGCCCATGTGCTCGGCGTGGACCGCATGCGCCTGGTGCTGGTGCCCGCGGTGACCGCCGACCAGCTCGAGGAGTTCCGCAAACTCGTCGATCGGCGTGCCGAACGCGTTCCGCTGCAACACCTTACGGGTACCGCGGCGATGGGGGAGATCGATCTGGCGGTCGGGCCCGGCGTTTTCGTGCCGCGCCCGGAAACCGAACTCGTCTTCGCCTGGGCGCTGGCGCAACTCGAAGCGGCGGGGCACGAGCATCAGCCGATCGTGGTCGATCTGTGCACCGGGTCGGGCGCCCTGGCCCTGGCCATCGCGCACGCCCGCCCCGACGCCCAGGTGCACGCGGTGGAACTGGACACCGAGGCGCTGGCGTGGGCCCGCCGCAACGCCCTGCAACTGGCCGACGAGGGCGACACCCCCATCGACCTGCACGCCGCCGACGTCACCGATCCCGCCCTGCTGGAACATCTCACCGGCCGGGTAGACGTCCTGGTATCCAATCCGCCCTACATTCCCGAGGCCGCGATCCTGGATCCCGAAGTGGCGGGCCATGATCCGCACCGCGCCCTGTTCGGCGGCCCCGACGGCCTCGACGTCATCCGCCCGATGATCCCCAACATCGCCCGCCTCCTGCGCCCCGGCGGCGTGGTCGCGATCGAGCACGACGACACCAACGGCTCCGGCGTCGCGGCCCTGCTGACCGCGGCCGGCTTCACCGAAGTCGCCGAACACCCCGACCTCGCGGGCAAACCCCGCTTCGTGGTGGCCCGCGCCGCGCACTGAATCACGCGGGACGTGGCCGGATCCCGCATTCGATCGCGAAACCCGGCGGCGGCGATGGCGTTCTCCGGCGTTCGTGCCAAGATGTTGCGCGTGAGTACCGTCTACGACTGTGCCGATTCCGATTCACGAGCCGCCGGACTGATCGCGGCCCGGAGTGCGCTGAAATCGGGGCGGCTGGCCGTCATTCCCACCGACACCCTCTACGGCCTGGCCGCCGACGCGTTCGACAGCCAGGCGGTCAGCGCGCTGCTCGCCGCCAAGCGCCGGGGCCGGGACATGCCGGTGCCGGTGCTCGTCGGTTCCTGGACCACCATCGACGGACTCGTCTTCTCGGTGCGCCCGCAGGCCCGCGACCTCATTCGCGCCTTCTGGCCCGGCGGCTTGAGTCTCGTTGTGCAGCAAGCGCCTTCGCTCGCCTGGGATCTGGGCGACACCCGCGGCACGGTCATGCTCCGCATGCCGCTGCATCCGGTGGCGCTCGAACTGCTGCGCGAGGTCGGCCCGCTGGCGGTCTCGAGCGCGAACGTCTCCGGGCAGCCGCCCGCCAAGACCGTCGACGAGGCCAAGGCGCAACTGGGTGAGCTGGTCGGGGTGTACCTCGACGGCGGCCCGGCCGATCACGCCGTCGCCTCCACCATCGTCGACCTCACCTCGGACGCACCGCGGGTACTGCGCGAGGGCGCGATCCCGGTGGAGAAGGTCGCGGAAGTCCTGGGCATGTCGCCCGAGGAACTGCGCTCGCCCGGTGAGCGGTGACGGCCGCCTAGATGCTGTTGAGTCAGGGCGTATTCAGCCAGGGCGCGGTCGTCCCACTGCGCGAGCTGCTGTTGGTGCTGCTCGTCGCCTCCGTCATCACCTTTCTGCTGACCGGTGGAATCCGGGTCATGGCAATCGGATTCGGCGCCGTGGCGGTGCCGCGCGAACGCGACGTGCACGTGAAGCCGGTGCCGCGCATGGGCGGATTGGGTATATATCTGGGTGTCCTCGCCGCGGTCATGTTCGCCCATCAATTGCCCGCCCTGCGCCGCGGCTTCGAGTATCCGAAGGACATTCCGGCGGTATTGGCGGCGGGCACGTTGATCGTGCTGGTCGGCATCATCGACGACCGCTGGGGTCTGGACGCGCTCACCAAATTCGTCGGGCAGATCACCGCGGCCGGGGTGATGGCCGTCATGGGCCTGAGCTGGGTCGCCATCTACAACCCTTTCACCAATGAGACGGTCGTGCTGGATCCGCTGCAGGGCGGCCTGGTCACCGTCGGCATCACCGTGACATTGATCAACGCCATGAATTTCGTGGACGGTCTCGACGGTTTGGCCGCGGGCCTGGGGTTCATCGCCTCGGTCGCGGTGTTCGTATTCACGGTGGGCCTGCTCTACGAGGTGGGCGGCGCGACAGACACCTATCCGCCCGCGCTGCTGGCCGCCGCGCTGGCCGGCGGTTGCCTGGGATTTCTCCCGCACAATTTCCAGCCCGCCCGAATTTTCATGGGCGACACCGGCTCCATGCTCATCGGATTGATGCTGGCCGCGGTGTCCACCGGCGCGTCCGGCCGAATTCCGCTGCAGGGTTACGGCCCGCGCGACATCGTCGGTCTGCTCTCGCCGCTGCTGCTGGTCGGCGCGGTCATGTTCATTCCGGTGCTCGATCTCGTGCTCGCGATCGTCCGCCGGGTGCGCGCCGGTGTGAGTTTCTCCACTCCGGACAAAATGCACCTGCATCACCGTTTGCTCCAGATCGGGCATTCGCACCGCCGCGTCGTGCTGCTGATCTACCTGTGGGTCAGCGTGCTGGCATTCGGCGCCGTCGGGACGTCATTGATGGATCGCACACTGGTGGTGCTGCTGTTCGCGGCCGGGCTGGTTTTCGCGCTCATCGTGACCGCGGTCCCATCGTGGCGCGGGCTGACCGGCCGGGTCGGCGACAGAACCGCCGGGTAAGGTTTCCGGACGTGAGCAAGCCTTCCGAACCAGATCCCGACGCCCCACTGCGGGCCGCGCTGCGCTACGGCATCGCCGGTTTGGCTGTGCTGGTTGTGATTTCGTCGATTGTGTCCACGATCGTCGCCGGCATGCCCGGCCTGTGGGGCGCCCTGCTCGGCGCCGCCATCGGCGGCGGGTTCATTCTGACGACCGCCGCCTCGGTGCTTTTCAGCGCGAAGGTCGAGTCCGGATTGCAGGGCATCGTGCTGCTCGGCAGCTGGGTGGGCAAGCTGCTGGTGGCCCTGGTGGTCGTGGCGGTCCTGCGGCGTTTCGACTTCTACAGCCCCGGCGCCCTGTTCCTGACGGTTGTCGGCGCGCTGCTCGTTGTGCTCGGTGCGGAGACGTACGGCCTTCTGCGCCAAAAGGTTCCGACCGTAGAGGTCGACCGCGAGCTGTAGTCGCGGGGCAGTTCACCGCTTGTTCAGACGGCCCCCTACACGCTGTCGTAGATAACTTGATAAAGTCTTTACCTGTAGCCAACCGAAGCACTAGGGGGGGTCACCTGAGACCCACCTGAGAGCAGGTTATGCTTACTGCCGTACCGGACCCGCAGGGTCACGGTTCTGCACCGTCGACGATGTCGCCGACGCGCGTACAGACGCCCGGGCTTGGCCCGAACAGCTGCTGACGAACTTCGAGCCGACCTGAGTCGACCACCAGATCGTCAATGTCCGATCGAACCGCAGGGAAGAAATCTCTTGCGGCCCGACCACGGGAGAGAACGCTGAGCGTCACCATTCTTGCGGGCGAGTTCCACGCGCCGTCGCTTAACGACTTCTTCCCTCCAGCAGTGCTGTTCGAGGGGACACTTTTTCAGCTCGATCGGCTGATGCTCATTCGCATCCTCATGTCGGCCGTTCTGCTGGCCGTCATGTTCGCGGCATTCCGCCGGCCGCAGCTGGTTCCCCGTGGGCTGCAGAATGTCGCGGAATCGGCGCTGGTGTTCGTCAAGGAGCAGATCTGTGACGAGATCCTCGGCAAGGAAACCGGCCGGAAGTTCTTCCCGCTCATCGCGACGATCTTCTTCTCGGTGCTGTTCCTGAACATCTCCGGCATCATTCCCGGATTGAACATCTCCTCGAATGCCCGCATCGGATTCCCGCTGGCCCTGGCCGTGCTCGCGTACGTGACGTTCAACTACGTCGGCATCAAGAAGTACGGCTTCCTGAAATACATGCGTTCGAGCATCGTCGTCCCCAACGTGCCGCCGGCCCTGCACCTGCTGCTGATCCCGATCGAGTTCATCTCGACCTTCGTGCTGCGCCCGTTCACCCTGACCGTCCGACTCATGGCGAACATGCTGGCCGGTCACATCATGCTGGTGCTGTTCTTCAGCGCCACCCAGTTCTTCCTGTTCGACGCCGCCTCCTGGATGAAGGTGTTCTCGCCGTTCTCGCTGCTCGCGGGCTTCGGCTTCACCCTCTTCGAAATGCTGGTGGTCTTCCTGCAGGCGTACGTGTTCGCGCTGCTGACCGCTGTCTACATCGGTCTCGCCGAGCACGCCGACTCCCACTGACCGACCGGTACCAAATTTCCACAAACCTGCTTCACACGCCGACGGCGGGTGGGCGACAGAAAGGGAAAACAACACCATGAGCAGCACCCTCTCGATCCTGGCGCAGGCGACTGAGACCAAGTCCACCGGCTTCGGCGCCATCGGCTACGGCCTCGCCGCGATCGGCCCCGGCATCGGCGTCGGCATCGTCGTCGGTAAGGCCATCGAGGGCATCGCGCGTCAGCCCGAGCTCCAGGGCACCATCCGCACCACCATGTTCCTCGGTATCGCGTTCACCGAGGCCCTGGCGCTGATCGGCCTCGTCGCCGGCTTCATCTTCTGATTCCGGATAATCAGCGATGAGCAACCTGACTTTGCTCGCGGCTGAGGGGTCCGAACAGAACCCCCTCATCCCGGAGCCGTATGACATTTTTTGGTCTGCGGTCTGCCTCCTGGTCATCGGTTTCGCGTTCTACAAGTACGTGGTTCCGCGTCTGACCAAGGTGCTCGACGAGCGCACGGAGAAGATCGAAGGCGGCATCGCCAAGGCCGAGGCCGTGCAGGCCGAGGCGCAGGCGACCCTGCAGCAGTACCAGGAGCAGCTGGCCGAGGCTCGCCTCGAGGCCGCGCGCATCCGTGAGGAAGCGCGTACCCAGGGCCAGACCATCCTGTCCCAGATGCGCTCCGATGCGCAGGCTGAGGCCGACCGTATCGTCGCCGCTGGTCAGACCCAGCTGGAGGCGCAGCGTCAGCAGATCGTGACCGAACTGCGGTCCGAGCTGGGCCGCACCGCGGTCGATTTGGCCGAGAAGATCATCGGTCAGTCGGTGGCCGACGAGGCCAAGCAGTCGGCGTCGATCGACCGGTTCCTCGCGGAGCTGGATTCGAACGCCGGCATCGGGGTCGGAAGGTAACGAACCGAAAGTGGGAAGCATGTACGCAGCGAGCCGCGAGGCGAGCTCCCGTGCGCGGGAAGCTCTTCGGGCCGCTCTGACCGGAAGCGACACCGTCGCGGCCACGACGGGCTCCGAACTGTTCGCCGTTGTCGCCGTCCTCGACGACCAGCGCTCGCTGCGTGTGGCGCTCGCGGATAAGTCGGTGTCCAGCGCGGCCCGCGCCGAGCTGGCCGAGCGCCTCTTCGGCGGCAAGATCAGCGCGGCCACCCAGGCGGTGCTGACCACCGCGGTGGCACAGGACTGGTCCCGTGCCCGCGACCTGGTCGACAGCCTGGTTCTGCTCGGCCGCGAGGCGTTGCTGCGTGCCGCGGAGGATCGCGGCCGCCTCACCGCCGTCGAGGACGAGCTGTTCCGGCTGGGCCGGATCGTCGACGACAACCCCGCGCTGGAGCAGGCGCTGACCGATCACGGCCAGTCGCTGACTGCCAAGCGTGACCTGGTGCAGCGTCTGCTCGCGGGCAAGGTCGAGGAGATCACCCTCGAACTGGTCCAGCAGGCCGTCGCTCGCAGCAAGAAGGGCGACATCGGCGCGGCTTTCGACCACCTGTCCGACCTGGCGGCGTCGCTCCGGGATCAGATCGTGGCGCACGTGCGCGCCGCCTCTGCCCTGACGACGCAGCAGCGCGAGCAGCTCGCTGCTTCGCTGCAGCGCATCTACGACAAGCCCGTCACGGTGCATGTGCAGGAAGACCCGAGCCTGCTGGCCGGCGTCGTCGTGCGCGTGGGCGACGACCTGATCGACGGCAGCGCCGTCGGCCGACTGCAGCGCTTGCGCCAGTCTCTCGCTTGAGACACGGCCGAGAAGCGCACTTACACACCGACTTACGAGACCACAGCGAGAGCAGGAAGAACATGGCGGAGCTGACGATCTCCCCCGATGAGATCCGTAGCGCGATCGAGAGCTACACCCAGAGCTACACCCCGGAAACCTCCATCGAGGAAGTGGGCGTGGTCACCGACACCGGCGACGGTATCGCCCACATCAGCGGCCTCCCGTCCGCGATGGCCAACGAGCTGCTGGAATTCCCCGGCGGCAAGCTCGGCGTCGCGTTGAACCTGGAGGACACCGAGATCGGTGCCGTCATCCTGGGTGAGTTCGACACCATCGAGGAGGGCCAGCAGGTCCGCCGTACCGGCGACGTGCTCTCGGTCCCCGTTGGCGACAAGTTCCTCGGTCGCGTCATCAACCCGCTGGGCGCCCCCATCGACGGCCTCGGCGACATCGAGGCCGACGAGCGTCGCGTGCTCGAGCTGCAGGCCGCCACCGTGCTGGAGCGTCAGCCCGTCGGTGAGCCCCTCGCGACCGGCATCACCGCGATCGACGCCCTGACCGCCATCGGCCGCGGCCAGCGTCAGCTCGTCATCGGTGACCGCAAGACCGGCAAGACCGCGGTCTGCATCGACGCCATCATCAACCAGAAGGCCAACTGGGCCACCGGCGATCCGACCAAGCAGGTGCGCTGCATCTACGTCGCGATCGGCCAGAAGGGTTCCACCATCGCGGGCGTCAAGGCCGCGCTGGAGGCTCACGGTGCGATGGAGTACACCACCATCGTCGCGGCCCCCGCGTCCGACTCCGCCGGCTTCAAGTGGCTGGCGCCGTACACCGGTTCGGCCCTGGGCCAGCACTGGATGTACCAGGGCAAGCACGTCCTGATCGTGTTCGACGACCTGTCGAAGCAGGCCGAGGCCTACCGCGCGATCTCGCTGCTGCTGCGCCGCCCGCCGGGCCGCGAGGCGTACCCGGGTGACGTCTTCTACCTGCACTCGCGTCTGCTCGAGCGTTCGGCCAAGCTGTCCGACGAGCTCGGTGCCGGTTCCATGACCGCGCTGCCGATCATCGAGACCAAGGCCAACGACGTCTCGGCGTTCATCCCGACCAACGTCATCTCCATCACCGACGGTCAGGTGTTCCTCGAGTCGGACCTCTTCAACAAGGGTGTCCGCCCGGCCATCAACGTCGGTATCTCCGTCTCCCGTGTCGGTGGCGCCGCGCAGACCAAGGCCATGAAGCAGGTCGCCGGCTCGCTGCGTCTGGAGCTCGCCTCCTACCGTGAGCTCGAGGCGTTCTCCGCCTTCGCCTCCGACCTCGACGCGGCCTCCCTGGCGCAGCTCGAGCGCGGCGCGCGCTGGGTCGAGCTGCTCAAGCAGGACCAGTACGCCCCGGTCGCGGTCGAGGACCAGGTCGTCTCGCTGTTCCTGGTCGACGCCGGCTACTACGACTCGGTGCCGGTCGGCGACGTCCGTCGCTTCAACTCCGAGCTGCTCGAGTTCCTGCACAGCTCCGTGCAGGAGTCCTTCGACGCCCTGCAGGGCGGCGCGAAGAAGATCGAGGGCGACACCGCCGACGCGATCAAGGCCGCGACCGACAAGTTCAAGCAGGGCTTCCTGGCTTCGGACGGCAGCCGCGTGGTCAACGAGGCCGAGGCCGGCGCGCTCGATCACGAAGAGGTCGAGTCGCTGTCCGTCACTCGCAAGCACGTCGAGAAGTAAGAGCGGCGAAGCTGATGCGAATGACTGTCTCGAGTAACGAAGGGAGTGTGACTGATGCCTAGCGTGCGCGAACTGCGCTCCCGAATTCGTTCCGTGAGCTCGATCAAGAAGATCACCAAGGCGCAAGAACTGATCGCGACATCGCGAATCAGCAAGGCGCAGGCCCGGGTCGCGGCGGCCAAGCCGTACGCGGAAGAGATCACCAAGGTGCTCGCCGAATTGGCAAGCGCCAGCGGCAATCTCAACCACCCGCTGCTCACCGAGCGTCCGAACGCGAAGCGTGCTGCGGTGCTGGTCATCACCAGTGACCGCGGCATGTGCGGTGGCTACAACTCCAACGTGCTCAAGCGCACCGAGGAGCTGCTGACCACCCTGCGCGCCGACGGCAAAGAGCCCGTGCTGTACGTGATGGGTTCGAAGGGCCTGACCTACTACACCTTCCGTGGTCGCGAGACCAACGGTGCGTGGACCGGGTTCTCGCAGTCGCCGAACTACGCCGATGCCTCCGCCGCCTGCAACCACCTGGTCGAGGCGTTCATGGCGGGCGCCGACGGCGAGGTCGCGGCACCCAACGGACTCGGCACCATTGCCGGCGTCGACGAACTGCACATCGTCTACACGCGTTTCGTGTCGATGCTGTCGCAGGTGCCGGAGGTTCGCCGACTGGCTCCCATCCAGGTGAGCTACGTGGACGAGAACTTCGAACTGGGTGAGGACAGCTTCTCGGACGGCAACGCCGAGGCTGCGGCTCAGTACGAGTTCGAGCCGGATGCGAACGTCCTGCTGGGCGCGCTGCTGCCGAAGTACATCAACACTCGGATTTACTCGTCGCTGCTCGACGCGGCGGCATCGGAGTCGGCTGCGCGCCGCACCGCGATGAAGGCGGCCACCGATAACGCGACGGATCTGGTGAATTCACTGACCCGTACCGCGAACTCGCTGCGCCAGGCCGGAATCACGCAGGAAATCACGGAAATCGTCGGCGGCGCCAACGCGCTGGCTTCGAGCTCGGACCGCGACTAGAGCCAGGAAGAAGAAGCAATGACCGCAAGTGTCACCACAGAGACCCGGGTTGGCGCCGGCACTGGCCGCGTCTCCCGCGTCATCGGACCCGTCGTGGACGTCGAGTTCCCGCGCGGTTCGATCCCCGAGCTGTACAACGCGCTGAACGTTGACATCGCGCTGAAGTCCGTTGCCAAGACGCTGACCCTCGAGGTTGCACAGCACCTGGGCGACAACATCGTTCGCACCATCTCCATGCAGCCGACCGACGGTCTGGTGCGTGGCGTCGAGGTGCGCGACACCGGCAAGCCGATCTCGGTTCCGGTCGGCGATGTCGTCAAGGGCCACGTGTTCAACGCGCTCGGCGACTGCCTCGATTCCCCCGGCCTGGGCCGCGACGGCGAGCAGTGGGGCATCCACCGCCAGCCGCCCGCCTTCGACCAGCTCGAGGGTAAGACCGAGATCCTGGAGACGGGCGTCAAGGTCATCGACCTCCTCACCCCGTACGTCAAGGGTGGCAAGATCGGTCTGTTCGGTGGCGCCGGTGTCGGCAAGACCGTTCTGATCCAGGAGATGATCACCCGTATCGCTCGCGAGTTCTCCGGCACCTCGGTGTTCGCGGGCGTCGGTGAGCGTACCCGTGAGGGCACCGACCTCCACCTGGAAATGGAAGAGATGGGCGTCCTTCAGGACACCGCCCTCGTCTTCGGCCAGATGGACGAGCCGCCGGGCACGCGTATGCGCGTCGCCCTGTCGGCCCTGACCATGGCGGAGTACTTCCGTGACGTGCAGAACCAGGACGTTCTGCTCTTCATCGACAACATCTTCCGCTTCACCCAGGCCGGCTCCGAGGTTTCGACCCTGCTGGGTCGTATGCCCTCGGCCGTGGGTTACCAGCCCACCCTGGCGGACGAGATGGGTCAGCTCCAGGAGCGGATCACCTCGACCCGCGGTCGCTCGATCACCTCGATGCAGGCGATCTACGTCCCCGCCGACGACTACACCGACCCGGCGCCGGCGACCACCTTCGCCCACCTCGATGCGACGACCGAGCTTTCGCGCCCGATCTCGCAGAAGGGCATCTACCCGGCCGTCGACCCGCTGACCTCGACCTCTCGTATCCTCGAGGCGTCCATCGTCGGCGACCGTCACTTCCAGGTGGCCAACGAGGTCAAGCGGATCCTGCAGAAGTACAAGGAACTGCAGGACATCATCGCCATCCTCGGTATGGACGAGCTCTCCGAAGGCGACAAGGTCCTCGTCGGCCGTGCCCGTCGTCTGGAGAAGTTCCTCGGCCAGAACTTCATCGTGGCCGAGAAGTTCACCGGCCAGCCGGGTTCCGTCGTGCCGCTGGAGCAGACCATCGACGACTTCGATCGCGTCTGCAAGGGCGAGTTCGACCACCTGCCCGAGCAGGCGTTCAACTCCTGCGGTGGCCTGGACGACGTCGAGGCCGCTGCGAAGAAGATCGCCGGGAAGTAGTCACCCATGGCAACTGTGTCTTCTGATTCAAGGGACATGTCCGTTGACCTGGTCGCCGTCGAGCGACTGCTGTGGTCGGGCCGGGCGAAGTTCGTCTCGGCCCAGACCACCGAGGGTGAGATCGGCATCCTGGCCGGCCACGAACCGCTGCTCGGTCAGCTGGTCGAGGCCGGCACGGTGACCATCGTGTCCGACAGCGACGAGCGCATCGTCGCGGCCGTGCACGGCGGATTCTTCTCCGTCACCGGCACTTCGGTGCGGGTGCTGGCCGAGACCGCCGATTTCGCCGCCGACATCGACGAGGCGGCCGCCAAGGCCGTGCTCGCCGACGCCGACGCGAGCCCGGCCGCACAGGCCAAGGCGCAGGGGCAGATTCGCGCCCTGGCGAAGGCTGCCGAAGCCTGATCGCTGTAAAGGCAGGCTTCCGAGTCTGATTCGAGTTTCCACTCGGCAAACGAGCGGCGATTCCGGGAAATGTCCCGGGATCGCCGCTCTTGTCGTTTACACTCGGGCACCGGTGTCGAATGTGATCTGAAACATTCGTGCAGAGCCGAGCTATTCCTGGATTTCCAGTTACCTCTGAGTTTTTCGGCATTACCTCAACGAGTTGGCGCAGCGTGGTCGCCTCTGGTTTCGGTGGAGTGCGGCCTCGCGACGATGAGCGAGGGATGAATGAACGTATTTCGGATCGGTCGATGGAGTATCGCCGCGGCCGCCGCGACAGTGCTCGGATTTCTCACGCCGGGAACGGCCGCGGCGGATGTCACGGTGGCGCTGCCGGACGGTCACATCGAGCGCCCCGGTGTCCGGATCACGAGTGTCGGTGAGCGGGCGATCATTTCGCCCTCCCTGGCGGCGAACGGCGCCGGCCGCACGGCCTGGGTGACGGGCACGGTGAGTGCCGAGGTGGAGACGCCGGACGGGGTGATCGGGCCCAATAACGGCGCCCAGAATCAGCCGGGTACCAATGGCTCCTCGACACACGGCGCGTCCGGTCTGACGGTCGGCTATATCGTCGGCTGCCAGGTCGCGCTGGGCGCGCTGGGCGCCAATGAAGCGGTCACGCTCGGTGCCCAGCCGATGGTCACCGCGGGCTTGAATTTCCCATTGTCGGCGGGGCAGGTCGCATTTGTCGCGATCGACAATATCGATATGCCGAAGAGCGGCACCTATCACATTCAGTACCAGGACGCGCCCATGGAGGTTCAGGGCTGCGCCGGATACGCGCAGGCCCGGCAATTCTCGGTGGTCGAAATCGTCGGCGCGCACTACAAGAAGATCAGCCTGTACGGGCAGCCGTTCAGCCTCGGCTGAGCGCGCCCGCCTCGATTGCGAAGGGATCGTATGTTCGGGACGGGAAAGATTGTGGGCGGCAAGGCTTTCGGAGTCCTCACCGGTGGCCTGGCGGTCGCGGCGCTGGCGGTGCTGTGCCCGGTCCAGCCGGGCCGGGCGCACGCGGACACCGACATTCCGCTCCCGGGCGGCAGCATCAGCCGCACGCTGGTGGACGGTTCGGTGGTGACCGTGCGCCTGGAGGAGGAGTCGGCGCGCATCAGCCCGTCGATGGGCTCGACGCCGGCGCACCGCAACGTGTGGGTGTCCGGGCGCGGGGTGGTGGACGTGTCCGGGCCCAGTGCGCAGAAGAGCACGATCAAGATCACTCCCGGCTACCTCGTCGGCTGTCAGGTGGACATCGGCACGATCAGCGGGAACAACAACGGGCAGGGCGTGGACGCCGACGGCGACCCGACCACCCCCATGGCGCTGGCGCAGTCCGTCGGCACCGGCATCACCTTCGGGCCCGGGCAGTCGGTGGCCCGCATGATGCTCGATCTCGAGCAGCCCGACGACTACGGCAACGAGATCCACTACCGCCGCAACAAGGTGCCGGGCCCGCATGCCAGCGTCACCTGGTTCGACGAGACCTTCGACGTGAACGGCTGCGGCGGCTACGCCCAGGCGCGTGCGTTCGTCGTCGCCTCGGTGGGCACCGAGACCCAGATCGGCGATGTCGTGCTGTGGGGCGCCCCGTTCTCCATGGGCTGAAGCCGCAGGTGAGCTGAGCAGGGCATACGTCACATTCGGTGGATGGCCGGACCTCGTGTCGGAGCGGTCGCTACTATCGACCAAACACGGGGCCCGGCTTTTGCCGGCCGAGCTCGACGGCCACGCGGATGTGAAGAGACGGAGCAGCATTGCGAACTGGGATGGTGGTCCTGATCATTCTGGTGCTGCTGCTTGTCGGTTTGGCCTTGGCCTCGACCTATCGCCTGATCATGCTCCGCCGCGGTGGCACCGCCGCGTTGCTGCGGGTTCTCCCCGCTCGCGGGCATGGTGGGGGCTGGCGGCACGGTCTGATCCGGTACGGCGAGGACAACCTCGTCTTCTACAAGCTCTCCAGTCTCAAGCTCGGCCCGGACAGTGCGATCCGCCGCCTCGACATCGAGGTGGGCAACCGCCGCAGTCCCCAGGGCGACGAGTACGACATCATGACCGACGAGGCCATCGTCATGATCTCCGACAGTGACGGCAGCTACGAGCTGGCGCTGGATCGCGGCGCGCTCGCGGCGTTCCTGTCCTGGGTCGAGTCCCGGCCGTCCGAGCGCATCCGCCGCCGCAGGTAGCCGCGCCGCATCGGGGTTCGCCGCGGTTCACGCGCGGCTAGTCTGGGCCCTGTGAGTGTGCACTTGACGAGGATCTACACCCGTACCGGCGACGACGGGACAACCGGACTCAGCGACTTCTCGCGGGTGTCCAAGACCGATCCCCGGCTGATCGCCTACGCCGACTGTGACGAAGCCAATGCGGCGCTCGGCGTCGCCATCTCGCTCGGCGATCCGGACGAGCGGATTCGCACGGTGCTGCGCGCGGTCCAGAACGACCTCTTCGACGCCGGCGCGGACCTGTCCACCCCCGTGGTCGCGGACCCGAAGTATCCGCCGCTGCGCATCACCCAGCCCTACATCGACCGCCTCGAGAAATGGTGCGATGAGTTCAATGAGCCTCTGGCGCCGTTGAATTCGTTCATTCTGCCCGGCGGCACCCCGCTCGCGGCGCTGTTGCACACGGCGCGCACGGTGGCGCGGCGCGCCGAACGCTCGGCGTGGGCGGCGGTGGATGCGCACCCCGAGGACACCAGCGCACTGCCCGCGAAGTACCTCAACCGGCTGTCCGACCTGCTGTTCATTCTGGGCCGGGTGGCCAACCCGGATGGCGACATCCTCTGGCGGCCGGGCGGAGAGGCCACGAGCGCGGAGACGGACCACTAGGCTGACCCCCGTGAGTGAACGGTTTCTGGTGACCGGGGGCAGCAGGCTCGTCGGTGAGGTCGCGGTAGGCGGCGCGAAGAACAGCGTCCTCAAGCTGATGGCCGCCGCGCTGCTGGCCGAAGGCACGACGACGATCACGAACTGCCCGGACATCCTGGATGTGCCGCTGATGGCAGACGTACTGCGCGGCCTCGGCTGCGATGTCACGATCGTCGGCGGGACGGTGGCCATCACGACGCCGCCGGAGCCCAAGTACCACGCCGACTTCCCGGCGGTCACCCAGTTCCGCGCGTCGGTGTGTGTGCTGGGTCCGCTGATGGCGCGCTGCAAGCGCGCGGTCGTGGCGCTGCCGGGCGGCGATGCCATCGGATCGCGGCCGCTGGACATGCACCAGCAGGGGCTACGGCTGCTCGGCGCGACCAGCGAGATCGAGCACGGTTGTCTGGTGGCGCGGGCGGAGGAGTTGCAGGGCGCCCGTATCCGCCTGGACTTCCCGTCGGTGGGCGCGACCGAGAACATCCTCATGGCGGCGGTGCTCGCCGAGGGGGAGACGGTCATCGACAACGCCGCGCGCGAGCCGGAGATCGTGGACCTGTGCACGATGCTGTCTCGGATGGGCGCGGTCATCTCCGGTGCAGGCACCTCGGTGCTGACCATCCAGGGCGTGGACAAGCTCGCCCCGATCGAGCACCGCGTCATCGGCGATCGCATCGTCGCGGCCACCTGGGGTATCGCCGCGGCCATGACGCAGGGCGATGTCCGGGTCACCGGCATCAATCCGAAGCATCTGTCACTGGTCCTGGACAAGCTGCGGTCGGCCGGTGCGCGAATCTCGTTCGAACCGGACGGTTTTCGCGTCGTGCAGTCCGATCGGCCGCGCGCGGTGAACTTCTCGACGCTGCCGTTCCCGGGGTTCCCCACCGATCTGCAGCCCATGGCCATCGGCCTGGCCGCGATCGCGGACGGCACCTCGATGATCACCGAGAACATCTTCGAGGCGCGGTTCCGCTTCGTGGAGGAGATGATCCGCCTGGGCGCCGACGCCCGCACCGATGGGCATCACGCTGTGGTGCGCGGTATTCCGCGGCTGTCGAGCGCGCCGGTGTGGAGCTCGGACATCCGGGCCGGCGCTGGTCTGGTGCTCGCGGGTCTGGTGGCCGACGGCGTGACCGAGGTCCACGACGTGTTCCACATCGACCGGGGCTACCCGGATTTCGTGGAGAACCTGCGGTCGCTGGGTGCGGAGATCGAACGTGTCGGCGCGGCGGACTGATCGACGCCGGTAGTGCCGACTAGTCGGTATTTCCAGGCGCGCGAACCGGTTTTGCCGGCGCGCATCGGGGTAATCGACGGGCAGCTGAACGGCAGGGGTCTGGAGTGCTTCGCGAAAACCCCTCCTGAACAGGCGATTTGACATGCGAACAACCAACACGTAACTTATTCCAGGTCAGAGCGACACGGACACCGACCAGGGGCCGAGACGCCGAGCCGAGAGGCTCAGCGCGGGAACCGGGTGAACGAGGTTGTACGAGGAGCGCCTGATGTTCACATTGGCTCAACCCAGCAGGCGATTTTGTTTCTGCCAGGTTACGAGCTAAGCTTTGGAAGCAGCCACGGAGACCGACCGGGACAAAGAGCCCGCGAAGTTCCGTGTGCGTGTGTTCTTTGAGAACTCAATAGTGTGTC
>NZ_JBSFNO010000060.1:0-40611 GCF_053981095.1 Nocardia sp. NPDC003693 | reverse complement strand
CGATCCCGAGTATCCGGCCGCCCGCCTGCGCGACATGATCGCCGATGCCGCACCGTTGTTGGTGTTGAGCACGGGCGACACAGCTTCCGAACTGAGTACGTAGTTCGGGTATCTAAGGAAGGCGAGGCGCTCGCGCGCCAGACCGGGTTGCTCGATGTGCGCGGACGTCCCGTGCGGGGTCTGCCCGCGCAGGTCGTCGGCGGCAGCATCGGTGACGCCGAAGCCGCTTGGCGCGGAGCGTTTCTCGCGCACGGCTCGCTCACCGAGCCGGGCCGATCGTCGGCGCTGGAGGTGAGCTGCCCCGGACCGGAGGCCGCTCTCGCTCTGGTCGGCGCGGCACGGCGCATGGGCATCTCGGCCAAAGCGCGCGAGGTCCGCGGCACCGATCGGGTGGTGGTGCGCGATGGCGAGGCCATCGGGGCGCTGCTCACCCGCATGGGCGCCCAGGACACGCGGCTCACGTGGGAGGAACGGCGCATGCGCCGCGAAGTCCGCGCGACCGCGAACCGCCTGGCGAATTTCGATGACGCAAACCTGCGTCGCTCGGCCCGGGCCGCGGTAGCCGCCGCCGCCCGCGTGGAGCGCGCACTGGAGATATTGGCCGACGACGTGCCCGATCATTTGGCCGCCGCCGGCAAACTGCGGGTCCTGCATCGTCAGGCGTCGCTGGAGGAGCTCGGTCAGCTGGCCGATCCGCCGATGACCAAAGACGCTGTGGCGGGCCGTATTCGACGCCTGCTGTCCATGGCCGATCGCCGCGCCAAGGAACTCGGGGTGCCGGATACCGAATCCGCCGTCACCGCAGAGTTGTTGGAAGAGGCATGATCGTGTCCTGAAATCGGACATAATGACCTGATGGCGCCGCACCTCGACAAAGGTGCGGTGCCATCGGTGTTTCCACGCACCCCCGCATACCGCCCAGTACGGGCGGTGTCACCTGCTCACAGGCTGCCCCGCGGCCGTGAGAGGGGCCTGTCCGTTACGTTCGCGTGACGGTCTAGGGTGAGGGGTGCAACAGAATAAGTTCCGCGACACAACTGAGGAGCGATAACGTGACTGTCCGGGTAGGGATCAACGGCTTCGGCCGCATCGGACGTAACTTCTTCCGGGCCGTCGAGGCGCTGAAGGCCCTCGGCACCACCGACATCGAGATTGTCGCGGTCAACGACCTGACCGACATCCAGACCCTGGCGACACTGCTGAAGTACGACTCCATCCTGGGTCGGCTGCCGCAGGACGTCTCGGTCGACGGTGACTACATCGTGGTCGGGGAGCAGCGCATCAAGGCGCTCGCCATCAAGGAGGGCCCGTCCGCCCTGCCGTGGGCCGACCTGAATGTCGACGTGGTCGTCGAGTCCACCGGCATCTTCACCGATTCCGCCAAGGCGAAGGGCCACCTGGCCGCCGGCGCGAAGAAGGTCATCATCTCCGCCCCGGCCTCCGGCGAGGACATCACCATCGTGATGGGCGTGAACGACGACAAGTACGACGGCTCGCAGAACATCATCTCCAACGCCTCGTGCACCACCAACTGCCTGGGCCCGATCGCCAAGGTGCTCAACGACTCCTTCGGTATCGAGCACGGCCTCATGACCACCGTGCACGCGTACACCCAGGACCAGAACCTGCAGGACGCCCCGCACAAGGATCTGCGTCGCGCCCGCGCCGCCGCGCTGAACATCGTGCCCACCGGCACCGGCGCCGCCAAGGCCATCGGCCTGGTGCTGCCCGAGCTGCAGGGCAAGCTCAACGGCTACGCGCTGCGCGTGCCGGTTCCGACCGGTTCGCTCACCGACCTGACCGTGGTGCTGAAGAAGGCCGCGACCGTCGACGAGATCAACGCCGCCATGAAGGCCGCCGCCGACGGCCCGCTCAAGGGCATCCTGAAGTACAACACCGATCCGATCGTCTCCACCGACATCGTGACGGACCCGCACTCCTCGATCTACGACGCGCCGCTGACCCAGGTCATCGACAACCAGGTCAAGATCGCCTCCTGGTACGACAACGAGTGGGGCTACTCCAACCGCCTCGCCGACCTCATCGGCCTCGTCGGCAAGTCGCTCTGAGCCCGATGACGATCAAGACTCTCCAGGATCTGCTGACCGAGGGCGTCGAGGGCCGGGGCGTGCTCGTGCGCTCGGACCTCAACGTTCCCCTCGACAACGGTGTCATCACCGACCCGGGCCGCATCATCGCGTCCGCGCCGACCATCAAGGCGCTCGCGGAAGCCGGCGCCAAGGTCGTCGTGACGGCGCATCTGGGTCGCCCGAAGGGCGAGCCGGACCCGAAGCTCTCGCTCGCCCCGGTGGCGGCGCGCCTGGCCGAGGAGCTGGGCCGCAACGTCCAGCTCGCCGGCGACGTGGTGGGCCAGGACGCGCTCGCGCGGTCCGAGGGCCTCACCGACGGTGACGTGCTGCTGCTCGAGAACATCCGTTTCGATCCGCGCGAGACCAGCAAGGACGACGCGCAGCGGGCCAAGCTGGCCAACGCGCTGGTCGAGCTGGTCGGTGACGACGGCGCGTTCGTGTCCGACGGTTTCGGTGTCGTGCACCGCAAGCAGGCATCGGTCTACGACGTGGCCAAGGTGCTCCCGCACTACGCGGGCGGCCTCGTCGCGGCCGAGACCGAGGTGCTGAAGAAGCTGACCGAGAACGCGGAGCGCCCGTACGCGGTCGTGCTCGGCGGTTCGAAGGTCTCGGACAAGCTGGCGGTCATCGAGGCGCTCGCGCCCAAGGTCGACACGCTCGTCATCGGCGGCGGCATGTGCTTCACCTTCCTTGCGGCGCAGGGACTTCCGGTCGGCGGCTCACTGCTGCAGGAAGAGATGATCGACACCTGCAAGGGTCTGCTCGAGAAGTACGCCGATGTCATCCACCTGCCCCGGGACATCGTGGTCGCCGACAAGTTCGCGGCGGACGCGGAGTCGAAGGTGGTCTCGGCCAACGAGATTCCGGACGGCTGGATGGGCCTGGACATCGGTCCCGAGTCGACCGCGCGTTTCGGCGCGCTGCTGACCGAGGCCAAGACGGTGTTCTGGAACGGCCCGATGGGCGTGTTCGAGTTCGAGAAGTTCTCCGCGGGCACCCGCGGCGTCGCCGAGGCCATCGCGGTGGCCACCGGCAAGGGCGCGTTCACGGTGGTCGGCGGCGGCGATTCGGCCGCGGCCGTGCGCACCCTGGGCCTGCCGGACGACGGTTTCTCGCACATCTCCACCGGCGGCGGCGCGTCGCTGGAATACCTGGAGGGCAAGGAACTTCCCGGCATCTCCGTTCTGGAGGACTGACCCATGGCACGTAAGCCTCTGATCGCCGGCAACTGGAAGATGAACCTCAATCACCTCGAGGCCATCTCCCTGGTGCAGAAGATCGCGTTCGCCCTGCCGGAGAAGTACTTCGCGAAGGTCGACGTCACGGTGATCCCGCCGTTCGTCGATCTGCGCAGCGTGCAGACCCTGGTCGAGGGCGATCGCCTGCTGCTCACCTACGGCGCGCAGGACGTCTCCACCCACGACGAGGGCGCCTACACCGGCGAGATCAGCGGTTCCATGCTGGCCAAGCTGGGCTGCTCCTTCGTCGTGGTCGGCCACTCCGAGCGTCGCCAGTACCACCTGGAGGACGACGCCACGGTCCTGGCCAAGGCCAAGCAGGCGCTCAAGTACGGCATCACCCCGATCGTCTGCATCGGTGAGGGCCTGGGCGTCCGCGAGGCGCGCACGCACGTCGAGTACAACCTCGAGCAGCTGCGCGGCTCGCTCAAGGGCCTGACCGCCGAGGAGATCTCCCAGGTCGTCATCGCCTACGAGCCGGTCTGGGCCATCGGCACCGGTAAGGTCGCCACCCCGGCCGACGCGCAGGAAGTCTGCGGCGCCATCCGCAAGGAGCTCGCCGAACTGGCGAATCCCGAAGTGGCGGCGGGCGTTCGCGTCCTGTACGGCGGTTCGGTCAACGCCAAGAACGTCGGCGAGCTGGTCGGCCAGACCGACATCGACGGCGCCCTGGTGGGTGGCGCGTCCCTGAAGGGTGACGAGTTCGCCACCCTCTCGGCGATCGCCGCCGGCGGTCCGCTGCCGTAAAGGCCCGCCACACAAGGCAGTACCCGCAGCGCCGGACATCCACGGATGTCCGGCGCTGCGCCTTTCTCGGGGCACGTGATCGGTCGTCCTCGACCGAGCGATCTCCGCCTCCCGCCCGGCGCGTTCGAAGCATGGCCGAACCATGCCGGTGGCATCGGCGAACCGGTCGTCGAAAGCCGGAAATCTGGCCGTTGTCGTCAAAGGCCGGGGCATCGCGCTGTGGAATAGTCGAGGCCGGATTGTCCCGAAGGCGGAGGAGATACGCGCGTGCAGGTTTCCGGCAAGGTGGCCATCGTTACCGGTGCGGGGCGGGGGATCGGGGCGGCGCTGGTGCGGGCGCTGGCCGCCGGCGGGGCGCGGGTCGTCGCCGCCGACATCGACGAGTCCGCGGCGAAAGAGGTCACCGAGCGGGTGAACGCGGAGCACCCGGGGGCGGTGGCCGGGGCCGGGGCCGATGTCACCGACAGTGCGCGCATCGCGGAATTGATCGCGCTGGCCGAGCGCGAATTCGGGCCGGTGGACATGTATTTCGCCAACGCGGGGATCATCGGGGCGCTGGGGCTGGACGCGGACGACGCGGAGTGGGATCGGGCGCTGGGGGTCAACGTCCAGGCGCACGTGCGGGCCGCGCGGTTGCTGGTGCCGGGGTGGGTCGAGCGGGGCGAAGGGTATTTCATCAGCACCGCGTCGGCGGCCGGACTGCTCACGCAGATCGGGTCGGCGACCTACTCGGTGACCAAGCACGCGGCGGTCGGATTCGCGGAGTGGCTGCATATCACCTACGGGGACAAGGGTATTCGGGTCAGTTGCCTGTGCCCGATGGGGGTCAACACCGAGTTGTTGAACCAGGGGGATCCCGAGGCGGCGGCCGCGCATCCGGTCGCGCGGGCGGTCACGGCGGCGGGCGAGGTGCTCGAGCCGGACGCGGTCGCCGAGGTGACCCTCGCCGCCGTCGCCGAGGAACACTTCCTGATCCTGCCGCATCCGCAGGTGCTGGACATGTACCGCCAGAAGGGGTCGGACTACGACCGCTGGCTGCGCGGAATGCGCAGGTAACAGGCGAGTTTGGGGCTGGGCGGCTAGGACCGGGACCGTGCCGTCGCCGTGGCGAGCAGGCGATTGAAGGTCGGGCAGTCCAGATGCGAGGGATGCGGGCAGGCCGCGGCGTGCCGGAGCGCGTCGCGCATGGCGGTCAGGTCGCGGATCGAGCGGTCGAGTTCGTTGAACTGAGACGCTCGAAGCATCCGATATTTCCGACGCCGACGCAAGGGAGACGAGCCGATGAGTGACGAGCAGGGGCAGCACGAGCGGTGGAACGGACAGGCGGGCAGCGCCTGGGTGACCTCGCAGGCACTCCTCGACCGGGTGCTGAAACCGTTCGAAGAGATTCTCCTGGAAGGGGTTTCGGGGGAGCGGGTGCTCGATGTCGGCTGCGGCACCGGTGTCACGACGGTGGGGGCGACCCGGATTCCGGGCGTACGCACCTGCGTGGGCCTGGACATCTCCGATCAGATGGTCGCCGCCGCCCGCGAACGGGCGAGTGCCGCGGACAGCCCCGCGTCCTTCGTGGTCGCCGACGCGCAAACCTTCGGCTTCGAGCCCGAGACCTACGACATGGTGATGTCCCGCTTCGGCGTCATGTTCTTCCCGGACCCGGTCGCGGCCTTCGCGAATCTGCGCGCGGCGACCCGTCCCGGCGGCGAACTGCGCTGCATAGCCTGGCGTGACGCCGCGGAAAACCCGTTCATGACCACCGCCGAACGGGCCGCCGCGCCCCTGCTGCCCGGGCTGCCGGTCCGCATTCCCAACGCCCCCGGCCAATTCGGTTTCGCCGACGAGGATTTCGTGCGGAAGATCCTGGCCGCGAGTGGCTGGACCGACATCGACCTGCGGCCCATCGACACCGAATGTTCCTTCGCCGAAGCGGATCTGACCCGCTACGTCACGCAAATGGGTCACGTCGGCATCGCCCTGGCCGGGGCGGACGAGCAGACCCGGGATCGGGTGGTCCCCGTCGTCCGCGCCGCGTTCGAGCCGTTCGTTGTCGGCGACGAGGTCCGCTTCGCCGCCGCGTGCTGGCTGATCCGGGCCCGCGCTGCCGACTCCTGACCTGGTCGGAGGCGCTTCCCGGACCTTGATGGTATGTCCGTACCAATTACGTGATATGTTCGTACCATCAAAGTTGATGAAGGGGAGAGCGATGGCGGACAAGATCGGGCGGTTCGAGAACGACGAGGCGCGCGCGGCGCACGACCGCGCGTACGACGAGCTGGAGGCGCTCTGGCCGCTGCCCGCCGAGCGCTACGACATTCCGACCCGGTTCGGCTCGACCCACGTGCGCCGCTCGGGATCGGGCACGGGAGCGCCGATCGTGCTCCTGCATCCCTTCCCGGGCAACGGCCTGTACTGGCACCGCTTCATCGAGGCGTTCGCCCGCGATCGCACCGTCTACGCCCTGGATACCATCGGCGCGGCCGGCCGCACGATACAGACCGCGCCGGTGGGGGAGCGGAACTTCGCGGTGTGGTTCGACGAGGTCATGGCCGGTCTCGGTGTCGAGCGAGCGCACGTGGTGGGGTACTCGCAGGGCTCGTGGACCGGATCGATCATCGCCCTGCACGGTTCGCGGCGGCTGGCGAGCCTGTCGCTGATCGAACCCGGCGTCTTCACGAAGATGAAACTGCGGGTGCTGTTCAAGGTGATCCGGCTCAGCGCCCGCCCGACGGACGCGAATCTGCGGAAACTCAGCGAGTGGCTCACCCCGGGCAGCCGCATCGACGACAAGACCATGGCCTGCCTGAAAACCGCCATCGGCTACCGGTCCACGGTCGGATGGCCGCGGGTGTTCGACGATGCCGAGCTGCGGTCGATTTCCACGCCGACACTGGCGATCTTCGGTAGCGAATCGCTGGGATGCGACCCTCGGCGATCGGCCGAGCGGATCGCCGAGCATCTCCCGCACGGGGAGTCCGAGATCTACCCGGGCATGGGACATGCTGTGCTGGACCAGATTCCGGAGCGGGTGATTCCCCGCATCCTGTCCTTCATCGCCCAGCACGATCACCTGCCCGCCGAGCGCGCCTGACGGCGAACCGCCGGGGGAGCCGCTCGCCCGGAACCTCTGAGGGGTGAAGGTTCCGGGCGAGCGCTCGCGGTTCGACTAGGACGAGCCGGTGCTGCCGAAGGACCCGGACCCGCCCGATCCGGTGGTGGTCGTGGTCTTCAGCGTCCAGGTGCCGCAGCCCGCGGTGTAGAAGGCGACGTCGGTGGACTTGATCTCCACGGTGACCTTGCCGTTGATCGCGCCGCCGCTCTCGAGAATGGCGGTCACGTCCGGGGTGATGGCGTTCAGTCGCGCCCAGGCGCAGACGGTCGCGGCCGTGGTGGTGGTGTAGACGCCGGGCTGGATGTCGACCCCGACCAGGAAGGTCGCGTCGATGTCCATGATTCCGGTGGTGGCCGACGCGGGCGCCGCGGCCGCCATCAGGGCCGCGGCGGTCAGGGCTATTCCGTTGGCCAGCAAGGCATTGCGCATGGGTTCGGTTCCTTTCGGCGGAGCCGCGCCGAGCGGGTCCGGTCCGGCCGGGCGCCGGCGGGGAGGACCGGCACCCAACAAGTGAAAATTGAGTGTTTCGGAGGCTAATGGCTCCGGATACGCGATGCGGGGGTTTCACGCATCCTCGTGATCACCTGCGCGGAGCGTGCGGCCCGTGGTATTCGATCACCCTGCGCGCGTACCGAATCGAGCATCGAACGCGATCCGGTTCACGGACCTCTCCTTGCGATCCCACACTGCGAAGACCACCCGTTCGAAGCCCGCGCCGTGCCTGCGCAGGGCGAGATCGAACGCCTCGGCCACCTCGGCCGGGTCGTTGGCGAACACCCCGCAACCCCACGCGCCGAGGACGAGATCGCGCACCCCGTGCCGCGCGGCGATGGCGAGCACCCGATCGGCGCGTTCGATCAGCACCTCGCGCACCGGCACCGGTGCTCCCGCGCGCAGGGCCAGTTGGCCGGCGTTCGGGGCGGGCGAGGTCAGGAACGACACGGGGAAGGGCGCGGCCAGCAGTTCGTTGTGCCGATCCCGGATCACCGGGACGTCCGGCGAGAAGATCACGCGATGGCTGTAGCGCAGGTCGGTGGACGCCCGGTGTGCCGCATAGTAATCCGGCGCCTCGAGCAGCGTGCGGTACAGCAGCGCGCTGCGGCACACGTCTTCTTCCTGTGCCCGTGCGCCGCGCAGGTAGCCGCCACCGGGATTGCGGGCCGAGGCGAAATTCAGTACCGCGACGGCGGTTCCGCCGGAGTCGACCAGCCGGCGCGCCGCCTCGATGCTGCCCTCGCCGGTCACCTCGGGCGTCCCGCGGAAGGGGCCGCGGGCGGTGGTGTTCACCGCGTCGTCCGGGGTGTACGACACCGTGCCCGCGCGGGCGGCCGCCAGCGTTGCGGCGATCTCGACCTCGACCCCCGCCGGCGTCCGGTATCCGCCGCGATCCGCGATCTCCTCGTTCTGCGCGGCAAGGTATTTGGGACTGCTCATGCCCGAGACCGTACGGGCACCCGGCGCGCCCGTCACCCGAATTTTGGTCGCATCTACTAAATCTCCGTGGGTCGGCGGCGATTACGATGCCGCTATGACCCGCACCCAGCGTTTGCGCATCGTCCCGTCGCAGTTCGCGGTGGAGCACCTGCCGAATTCGACCTTCCCCGAAGACGACGAGTGGATCGCGCTGGTGCGAGCGCCCGAGGGGCTCACCGTGATTCGCGAGTGCCCGCCGTGGGTCGATGCCGAGCGCTGGAAGGGCTTCTACAGCGACGGCGGGCACGCGGTCGATACGCCGGGCATGCTGGCCTCACTCATCACCCCGCTGGCCGAATCGCAGATTCCGGTGTTCGTGGCCTCGACCTATCACGCCGATCTGGTGCTGGTGCCCGAACAGCGGCTCACCGAGGCCGCGGACGTGCTGCGCGCGGCGGGGCATCGCCTGCCCGACTGATCCGGCCGCCGCTTGCGTCGGCGAGCCCCGCTGCCTCGGCGAACGCCCTGCGCGGCGCGTGTGTCGCCGAGTTGCGCGGCGGGCGGGTCGGGTGCACGATATTACGGTCTACGTACGTAGGACGTACTCGAACGGGTATGTCCTACGCGCCTGGGCAAGTGCTCGAGTGCGTGCCGGCGCACCCCTACGATCAGGAACTACGCAACTGGCCAGTTGGCTGGCACACGGTGCGCGTCCGGTGCGCCGTGAGGTGAGGAGACATGAGAAGTGGGAGCGCGAGGCTTCGGTGAACTGGAAGCGGTCGTGATCGAACGGATCTGGGACCGCGCCGAGAAGACGACCGTGCGCGAGGTGTTCGACGGGCTCGCCGCCGAACGCGACATCGCCTACACCACGGTCATGTCCACCATGGACAATCTGCATCGCAAAGGCTGGCTCGAACGCGAGCGAGTCGGCAAGGCGTACCACTACTGGCCCACGCTGACCCGTGAGGAATACAGCGCGCGGCTCATGCGCGAGGCCCTCGGTAGCGGTGGTCGCTCGGAATTGGTGCTCGCGCATTTCGTCGAGCAGATGAGCGCGGAGGAATCGGAAGGGCTGCGCACCGCGCTGCGCAAACTGGCCCGCAAGCGCGACTGATCGCGTGCGTCCCGGCGCGCGGCCGGGAATGACGCCGAACGTCGGGCCGTACCCGCCGGTCGAAGGGACGTTGCGCCCGTACATCGGGCCGAACTCGCGCCCGTCGATCGGGCCGGCGTCGTGCCCGGACATCGCCGTTCGACGGCCCGCGCGCCGACGACGGCCGTGCCTGTCATCGCGCCTCCCGTCGGTACCGTCGCGCGTTCGAGTGTGATCGTGGACTCGCTCACACGGTTCGAACTAAGTACGTACGGAGATAGTAGATTGTTTCGGAGGGATGTCAATCAGGTTGCCCGCACGCACCTGATCCGACCGAAAAGACCGCTGGTCCAATCGTATTCGTGACGGGAAGGGAGAGCCGGTGGCTGCTGTGCCGCACATCCGGCGCGACCTGTTCGTTCTCGGAGCCCTCGTGGTCGCGATGCTGTTCGCGGCCGGGGCGGTCGCCGACTGCATGCTGCTGCGCCCGCACGGGCACACCCACGAACCGGTCGTCAGCGTGTCGGCCGCGCCGAGCGGGGCCGGGACGGTGGCGCCGGCCGCCGATCACTGCCCGTCGGCGCAGTGGCATTGCGACAAGGCCACCCTGCCCGGCGCCGTGGCCGCCGCGCCCTCGGCGACCGCGCCCGCGCAACCCGCGGCGGTGCTCGTCCTGCCGGTGCTGTTGCTCGCACTCCCCGGTGGGTCCCGCGGCCCGCCCCGGACCTCGTACGCCATCGTCAGCGGCCGAATGCTGTTGACGCGCCTGTGTATCGCCCGACGCTGATCGGTCAGCGCCAGGCCGGTGTGTGTTTCCCACCGGCCGGTGTTCGCTGCCCGCGCACGTCACGACCGTCCCCGCGGGGGCGGTTCCGATACCGAAAGCGACTCTCATGGACAAGCTTCTGCACGGCCCGTCCGCCCGATTCGGCGGCACGGCCGAGGACTTCGTGCTCGCCGCGCCCCACGCCGCCCGCGCGCCGCGCGCCCTGGTCGGCAACACCCCGCTGCTGTGGGTCGGGAAACCCTTCGCCTCGGCGGGACGGGGATTCTGGGCCAAACTCGAAGGCTGCAATCCGGGCGGGATGAAGGATCGCCCGGCCCTGCACATGGTGCGCCGCGCCGTGGCCCGCGGCGATCTGGCCCCGGGCGCACGCGTCGTCGAATCGAGCAGCGGCACACTGGGTTTGGGACTCGCGCTGGCCGGGCTGGTCTACCACCACCCGGTGACCGTGGTGACCGATCCCGGTCTGGAACCGATGGTGGCCCGCATGCTCACCGCCTACGGCGCGCAGGTCGACCTCGTGCGCAGCCCGCATCCCACCGGCGGCTGGCAGCAGGCCCGCCGCGACCGGGTCGCCGAACTGCTCGCCGCCGAACCCGGGGCCTGGTGCCCCGACCAGTACAGCAATCCCGACAACGTCGACGGCTACGAGTCCCTGGCGCTCGAGCTCCTCGAACAGCTCGGCGGCGTGGACGTCCTGGTGTGCGCGGTCGGCACCGGCGGGCATTCGGCCGGTGTGGCCCGTGTGCTGCGCCGCCACAACCCGGCGCTGCGCCTGATCGGCGTGGACACCGTCGCCTCCACGATCTTCGGCCAGGACGCGGGCCCCCGCCTCATGCGCGGTCTCGGCTCGAGCATCTACCCCCGCAACGTCGACTACGCCGCCTTCGCCGAAATCCATTGGGTGGCACCGTCCGAAGCGGTGTGGGCGTGCCGGACCCTGGCCGCCACCCACCACGCCAGCGGCGGCTGGAGCGTCGGCGCGGTGGCCCTGGTCGCGGGCTGGGCCGCCCGCACCCACGCCCCCGGCACCCGCGTCGCCGCCGTCTTCCCCGACGGCCCGCATCGCTACTTCGACACCGTCTACAACGACGCCTACTGCCACGAGCACGGCCTGCTCGACGCGCCGCCGCCCACCACCCCGGACCGGATCGCCCACCCCCGCGAACGCCAGGTGACGTCCTGGACCCGCTGCACGACGGTCGTCGACCCCGGCGCCGGTGCGGCCGATCGGGATTCACGCGGCGGCGTCCCGAGCACCCCTGTACCGCTCGCAGCGGCCGGCGACGCCGCCGGGGCGGTCGATGGGGCTGCGGTACCGAAGCGCCCCAGCCCGGGAGCCCGGGCGCGAGATGCGGTGGCGGACACCCACGCGATCCCGGGGGGTTCGAATGCCGCTGTTGTGCAAAGCAATACGGCGGACGTCGCGCGTCGTGCCCTCGGTGGCGCGAGCGGGTCGCGGTCCGAGCCCGAGCGCCGTGCGGACTCGAGCGCGCGCCGGGTGGGTGATCCGCGGTGAGCGTCCTGACCAAATTCCGGGGGTTCGACACCGCGGCGCAGCTGCTCATGGTCAACCAGTTCGGGATCAACCTGGGCTTCTACATGCTGATGCCGTACCTGGCCGGATACCTGGCCGGGCCATTGGGTTTGGCGGCCTGGGCCGTCGGCCTGGTGCTCGGGGTGCGGAACTTCTCGCAGCAGGGCATGTTCCTGGTCGGCGGCACGCTCGCCGACCGGCTCGGGTACAAGCCGCTCATCGTGGCCGGATGTCTGTTGCGCACCGGCGGATTCGTGCTGCTGGCCTTCGCGTCCTCGCTGCCGGCGCTGCTCATCGCTTCGGCGGCAACGGGATTCGCGGGGGCGCTGTTCAATCCCGCGGTGCGGGCCTACCTCGCGGCCGAGGCGGGGGAGCGGCGGGTCGAGGCGTTCGCGGTGTTCAACGTCTTCTATCAGGCCGGGATCCTGGCCGGCCCGCTCGTCGGGCTCGCGCTGCTGTCGGTGGACTTCCGGGTGGTGGCGACGTCGGCCGCCGCGGTCTTCGCGCTGCTGACGATCGCCCAGTTGTTCGCGCTGCCCGCCCGCCGGGGCGCCGAAGCGCCGGGTGCGTCGGTGCTGGCGGACTGGCGCACGGTGGTGGCCAATCGCCCGTTCGTACTGTTCTCCCTCGCCATGATCGGCTCGTACGTGCTGTCGTTCCAGGTGTACCTGGCACTGCCGCTGCAGGCCGAGTTCATCGCGGGCGCGAACGCGCAGACGGTCACCTCGGCGGTGTTCGTCATCTCCGGGGTGGTGGCCGTGGCCGGACAGCTCCGCATCACCGGCCTGCTGCGCTCGCGCTGGGGTTCGGGCCGTGCCCTGGTCGCCGGTATGACCGTGCTGGCTCTCTCGTTCCTGCCGCTGGCGATCGCGCCGACGGCGACGGTGTTCGGTGCGGCCGCCGCGATCACCGCGCTGCTGATCACCGCCGCGCTGCTGGCGGTCGGGACGGCGGCGGTCTTCCCGTTCGAGATGGACACCGTGGTGGCCCTGTCCGGCAATCGCCTGGTCGCCACCCACTACGGCTTCTACAACACCGTCGTGGGGGTGGGCATCCTGTTCGGAAACCTCGCCACCGGTGCGGTATTCGGCGCGGCCCGGGACGCGGGGGCGACGTGGGCGGTATGGATCGGCCTGGCGGTGATCGGGGCCCTCGCGGCCGTCGCGCTGCATCTGCTCGACCGGCGCACGCCCGCCGTACCGGTCGAGCAGGCCGATCCGATCACCGATCGCTTCCCGGTGGTCGCCGATCCCGACACGCTCCGGCTCCCGGTGTTCACCGGCGAACGGACCCGCTGACTCGAGCCGGCCCGGGGTGCGCGGTCCGCGCTGCCCGAGCCACCGCACCGGCAGCGCATCCGATACCGCTGCGGCGGTATCGGATCCGGCCGTGTCTCAGTTGATGGGGTCGCAGATGGTGAGCCCGACGATGGCCGTCAGCACCGCGGCCAGGGGTACGAGCGTCGCCGTGCCCGCCGCCGCGGCCAGGGCGAGTCGTTCCCGGAACCGGGTGGCCGCCGCGGCGGGCGCGGCCAGCCGTTCCACCCGGCTCGCCAGCCCGACCTCGGCGGCGCCGAGCGCGCCGGCCGGGCCGGTGGCGATGCCGGACAGGGTCAGCAGCGCCTGTAAGACCGTGCCCCGGCCGTGAATTCGCGCCGAGACGTCGTCGGCGATCATCTCGAGCAGGCGCGCCACCTCGTGCTCGCCCAGGACGAACAGCGAGATCCGTGGCATGGCCGTGGACAGCCCGCGGGTCAGCGCGAGGATCAGATGATGCCGCCCGGCCAGGTGCGCGCGCTCGTGGCTGAGCACCGCGTCCAGGTGCCGATCGTCCAGGGCGCTCAGGACGCCCCGGCTCACCACCACCGTATGTGGTTTGCCCGCAACGCAATACGCGGCGGGCTCGTCCACCGGCAGGACCACCGCGTCCAGTTCGGGATGATGGCGCCCGGCCAGCCGGGCCATGCGCGCGTGCTCGAAGGTCAGCCTGCGCGCCCGCAGCAGCGAGTTGCTCACCCGCGCGGCCAGCACCCCGGCCGCCAGGGTCGAGACCCCGGCCAGCCCCAGCAGGCCCGCCTGCACCGGTGTGCCGTACGCACCGAGCGCGGCGTCGTGCAGATGCACCATGCAGGTGTCGAGGAACCGCTGCGGGACCGTGGTGAGGCGGTGCGTGGCCAGATCCAGCACCAGCATGAAAAGGGCGACCACCCACGCCAGCACGGTCGACCCCAGCGCGGCCAGCCAGGCCGCCAGCGCCACGCGCGGGGTCGCGCCCCCATGTCCGGCCCGGCACAGCAGCCGCGGCGCGAGCACCGCGACGGCGAATCCGTAGAGCAGTAGACATGCCGCGACCGTCAATGCTTCCCCTGCCGTAGAGCCCGCCCCATTGCGTTCCTCCTCGAATCGGCCCGAGTGTACGTAGCGATCCTGAGCGGATCCTTACCGCGCGATGAGTTGCGATTCGCGCCCATTGTCCGGTAATACTATCTACGTACGTAGAACGTAGATAGCTTGTGTCGTCCCCTCAACGGCACAGGGGCGCCGACCGGACCGGCGTCGCCGACGAGCGGCCGGGGTGTAACCCTCCATCAGGCTCCGCCCGCTCGTCGCACACCCCTCCGGCGCCCGCTCAGCGCGCCGCGAGCAGCGCGTTCGCCGCCGCCTCGATCCGCTCCTCGTCCAGCAGCACCGTCCCGGCCGCGGGTCCGAGCGGGACGAAACTGTCCTCGCTGGTGACTCGCGCCACGCGCCCGTCGAAACCGGCGTCGACCAGCGCCGCGCACACCGCCTCGGAAACCCCGCCGCTGCGCCGGGTTTCGTCGGCGATGAGCACGCGCCCGGTGGCCCGGGCGCAGTCCAGCAGATCCTCGATCGGCAGCGGGGCGAGCCAGCGCAGGTCCAGCACCCGCGCGTGAATGCCGCGCTCGGCGAGCCTGCGCGCCACCCGCAGGCTCATCGGCACCCCGTTGGCGAAACTCACGATGGTGAGGTGGGTGCCGCTGCCGTGCACCCGCCCCTGCCCGATCTCGGCATGCCGGACGCCGGAAACCGGTGCGAGCCAGCCGTTGTCGCCGTCGCGGTACAGATCGCGGGTGTGATAGAGCGCGATCGGCTCGAGGAACACGCACACCCGCCCGTCCACCCGCGCCGCCGACACGCACGTGCGCAGCATGGCCGCCGCGTCGTCCCCGCGCGCGGGCGAGGCGATCACCACGCCCGGGATATCCCGCAGCGCGGCAAGGGAATTGTCGTTGTGGAAGTGCCCGCCGAATCCCTTCTGGTAGGCGTAGCCCGCGATCCGGACGACCAGCGGATTGCGATAGCTGCCCGCGGAGAAGAAGGACAGCGTCGCCGCCTCGCCCCGGACCTGATCCTCGGCGTTGTGCACGTAGGCCAGGTACTGGATCTCCGGAATCGGCACGAACCCCGCCAGGCCGGCGCCCAGCGCGGTGCCGAGCACACTCTGTTCGTCCAGCAGTGTGTCGAACACCCGGCGGACCCCGAAGCTCTGCTGCAGCCCCTTGGTGACCCCGTAGACCCCGCCCTTGCGGCCGACGTCCTCACCGAACACCAGCACGTCCGGATCACGCGCCAGCAGTTGCCCGAGCGTGTGATTGACCGCCTGCGCCAGGGTCAACTGCTCGCCGGTGTCGGCGCCCGGGCGATTTCCGGCGCGCTCGGGTTCTGGCCCGGTCCGCAATACATCGGTGCGCACCACCGTGGGACGGGACGGGGCCAGAGTCGCCATGACAGCGGCCGCGGTGGTGAGTTTGCTTTCGCCCCGGGCCTTTTCGGCGGCGGCGCCCACGCGGTCCCCGATATCGGTGTAGCGGCACAGGATTTCCCCGGCGGTGGCGACGCCCGCGCCGATCAGCAGCCGCGCGGTCGCGGTCACCGGATCACCGCGCAGATCGGTGGCGATATCGGCCGGGCGGCGATAGGCCGACTCGACATCGGAGCCCGCGTGCCCGAGCAGGCGCACGGTGCGCAGCCGCAGGAACGCGGGTTTGCGTTGCGCCCGAACCCAGTCCGCCGCCTCGCCGGCCACGGCCAGGGCCGCGGGCAGATCCGCGCCGTCGGCCTCGAAGTACCGCAGGCCGGGCCGCGAGCCGTAGGCGTGCTCGATCCACTGGCGCGGGGTGGGCACGCTGATGCCCAGTCCGTTGTCCTCGCACACGAACAACACCGGCATCGGTACGCCCTGGTGGGCGGTGTGCACGGCGGTGTTGATGGCCCCGGCGGCGGTGGAGTGATTGGCCGATGCGTCCCCGAAACTGCACACCACCACCGAATCCTCCGGCCACTCGCACGGGACCCCGAGCCGCGCGGCGTGTTCGATGGCGAAGGCCAGCCCGGCCGCGCGCGGGAGGTGCGAGGCGATCGTGGAGGTCTGCGGGATGACATTCGCGGCCTTGCTGCCGAAAACCTTGTGCCGCCCACCGGAAATCGGATCACCGATCGCCGCGGTGACCCCCAGCAGGACATCCCGGATGGGGTCCGGTCCGGGTACCTGGCGGGCGCGGTGCACGAAGAAGGCGGCCGAACGGTAGTGCAGCAGAGCCGGATCCGTGGCCCGCAGCGCGGCCGCGACCGCGACGTTGCCCTCGTGCCCGGAGGATCCGATGCTGTAGTACCCGTGCCCGTCGCGGGTGAGCTGCCGGGCGGCGAGGTCGAGGTGGCGCGCGGTGGCCTGGGCGTCGAACAGCTCCAGGTACTGCGCCCCGGTGCGCGGATCGCCCGGGGCGAACGGGTCCTGTTGCGGGCGTGCGACACCGGCTCTGGCCGCCGCTACTTCGGCTCGGAACCACGCATCGAGTTCGGCTTCCCGCTCGTTGATGTTCCCCACCTCCCGTATGTCCCAAATGTCACTTAAAGCCGGGCCTCAGAGTAAATGTGGAACGCCGATCCCCACGGGAACCGGGACCTGTCGGCTAGTCGGCGGGCCACCCACTCTGTTCCATCATGTCGGCGATGAGGGCCGCGATGTTCCACGCGTCGTCATCGCCCCGGTGATGGGTGCCGATCAGGGGCAGTCCGGCCGCGCCCAGAGCCTCGGCCATGCCGAACCGCCGCCGGGTGCGGCGGGAGGCGGAGAACGCCGCCTTCGCGTTGGTGTGCCTGCTGCCGAAGGGATATCGCACTCCCGTGGCCGCGCACTGGCGCTCGAACTGTTTGCGGTCGTAGTCGCCCCAGCTCGCCCACGCGCGGGAATCGGCGCGAAACTCGGTGCGCAGCAGCGCGCACGCCTCGGCGAAGGTGACGCCGGTGGCGACCTGTTCCGGGGTCAGGGTGGTCAGCCGGGTGCAGAACTCGCTGACGGTGGAGCGTTCGGGCCGCACCAGGATGCTGTGCTTGGCCACCCGCTCCCGGGTGCGCGTGTCCAGGACGCAGAGGCCGATCTCGATGATCTCGTTCGGCATGCCGGGCGGATTCTGTCCTTCCCAGCAGGTGGCCTCCACGTCGACCACGTTCAGAAGATGCGTGTCCATAGCGGCGGACGGTACCCGCCGATTCCCGCCCGGCGACAGCGGTTTTCGGTCGCCGGGCGGGCGCGGGACTACTCCGCGCGGAACTTCAGCCCGGTCCCGTTCGCGGTGTTGCGCAGCGTCAGGGTGTCGGAATCGATGGTGGCGGTGGTCTTTCCGTTCAGCGCCTCGAGGACCTGCTGCTCGACCTCCATGATCGCCGCGTCGCACATCATCTTGGTGGTGCCGATGCCCTCGAAGCTCACCTCGTCGCCCGCGACCGCGGCCTTGCCGACCATGCGGTTGCAGCCCGCGCTGCCCGAGACCGCGCCGTCCGGGGCGATGGTCAGGGTGGGACGAGCCTCGTCCAGGGCGACCGAGCGCACCTCGGCCTCGGGGCGCAGCAGCGCGGTGACGACCCAGGTCGTCCCGGCGAGCGGCCGGTCGGGCTGGGCGACCTTGCGGTCCAGCAGCTTCACCGTCAGGCCGTTGCCGGTGAGGGTGAGATCCGGGCCGTCGAGCGTCCAGTCCGGGCCCGAACGCAGCAGCCCGTCCATCCACTCGTCCGCCCCGGCGGTGTCGCCGGGGCAGCCCATGAGGGTGGAGGCCATCTCGCCCACCGTCAGCGTGTGGCCGTCGATGGTCACCGGGCCGGAGGCGGTGTTGCAGCCCGCGGTCGCGGTGACCCGGTTGTCGGCGAAGGTCAGGGTCAGCGGGCCGCCGCCGGGAATGGGCGTGCCCGTGACCTCGGTGGAGACGTAGGCCTTGCCCATGGGTGTTTCGGCGGGCGGTGTGTCGTCCTCGGCGGCGGACGAACACCCGGCGAGCGCGGCCACGGACGCGGCGAGCAGCACGCCACACCATCTGTGAGTTGCTGACATGTAGCCGATCGTACGGTGATCAGACCGGCATACCGAGTGCCGACGCGAGGGTCTGCCCGATGACGTCGACGAAGGCCGCGATGGCGCCCGGATCGGCGAACGAGGTCAGCACGTCCCGATTACCGCACCCGGCGGGCAGTTCCACGCCGTTGAGTCGCTGGTCCAGCCACAGCACCGCGCTCGCGGTGCCCGACACGGCGGCGATGCCGTGCTCGCTGAGCAGATCCCGGGTGTAGGCGACACGGGCCTCGGGGTCCCGGCAGTAGGTGTCGTAGAGATTGTTGACCGCGTTGATCGGCATCGCCTCGTCCAGCGGCGCCTGATAGATGTAGACGGGCGTGCGCGGGGTGCCGCGATGGCCCAGGCTCAGCTCGTCCAGCACCGGCTGCATTTCCGGCGCGCGCATCGGGTCGCCGGGGTAGTCGAACAGACCCTTGATGTTCACGAACGGGAAGCCCGCGAATTGCAGTGCCACGCACTGGTTCTCGTGCACCAGTCGCAGGCCCTTGCCGAACGGGTTCATGTACCGGTCGATGAACTGGTTCACCTGCGGGTATTCGCGCGCCACCCCGAGCAGTCCGCCGAGCACCGCGCCGCCGAAGGTCGAGGTGCCGTTGTTGTAGTCGATGGCCATGCGGATGTCGGCCATGAGACCGCCGGTCGCCGAGCCGACGAGGTTCAGCTCCGGCGCGTACTCGGGCTGGAGTTCGGCGGCGTGCGCGGTGGGGATCGCGCCGCCGGAGTAGCCCCACAGCGCGACCCGGGTGTCCGCGCCCGGCAGACCGGCGGGCTCGAAGTTCTCCGCGGCGCGGATGCCGTCCAGGGTGATGCGGCCGCCCAGCGGCCCGACCGCGTAGGCGGCGTTCGGGCCCTGGTGATCGGGGACCACGACCGCGTGCCCGCGCTGCAGCATGGCCTGCACCTCGATGAACTCCGCGCCGATCACCGGATTCAGGGGATTGGGCAGCGAGCCCATCTGCAGGCTGTAGGAGGGCGCGCAGTTCTGCGACAGCGAATCCTCGGCCATCTGGAACGAGAGCAGCGCGCGCTGTTCGGTCGGGGAGGGGCGATGCGGGACGATCACCGTCGAGACCGCCGCGATCGGCTCGCCCCGGGTGTTCGTGCTGCGGAACGAGAGTTGCCAGGCGTTGACGTTGAGCGGAATGAGCCAGAAATTGGCGAGATTCACCCGCCGGGCCGCCAGGATCTCCCCGGGTTGCGCCGCCGCGACCCGCGCCGGGTCCGGGGAGTAGAAGCCCGGATCCAGGTACGGCGGTGCGGGCGGAATCGGGAACGGCAGGGCAGGCTCCACCGAAACCGGTTGTGCCCCGGCGGTATCGGTCACCACCGGGCACAGGGCCAGCGTCACCCCCGCGGCCACGGCCAGGGCGGTCCCCATGCGTCTACCCGCTGTCATCTCGAACTCCTCCACCCCGCGCACCGCGGCGACCCTGCACTGCCTAAAATAGGAAGTGAGTATTTTCTAAGTAAGTGTCCCAGACGATAGGGGTCCGCCCGGAATGTGTCAACGGTCACCCGGGGCCGCCGCTTCGCCCGGCGGGACCGGCACGGCAGGATGTGCGGCGTGAGTGAAGTTTCGCGTCCGCGCCGCACCCAGCACGAGCGCCGAACGGCCACGGTGAGCAAACTGGTCGACGCCACCATCGCGGCCATCGGCGAGGTCGGCTACCAGCGAGCGACCGTGCAGGAGATCTGCGGGCGCGCCGGACTCTCCGCCGGGGCCATGTTCCGGCAGTTCGACACTCGCCTCGACCTGATCGTGAAGACCGCCGAGGAAGCCTTCGGGCGCCAGCTCGACGGCTTCCGCGCCGTCATGGCGCACCTCGACGCGCAGGACAACGCGCTGGCCGCGGCGCTGCGCTTCCTGCGCCAGGCCCAGGGTTCGCATCTGAGTCACGCGCTGCGCGAGATCTACCTGGCGGCCCGCTCGGACACCGAACTGCGCGACCGCATCGCGCCCATCGCGGAGCGGTACTACGCCGATATCGTGGCCGCGCTCAACGAGAGTCATGTGCTGGACGCGTTCCCCGAGGAGCTGCGCGAATCGCTGTTCTTCGCGATGCTGCATCTGTTCTCGGGCGAGGCCGTCGTGCGGTGCGTCTACCCGCGGCCCGACCTGGATGTGTCGGTGCTGGCGTTGGTCGAGGACATGCTAGCGGTGTACGCGGCGCGGGGGGTTGCGCAGGAGCCGTGATGCCGGCACGGCCGCCCGGCGCGCGATGAATGCGCACTCGGTGCGTGTTTTCGCCCATTCCAGCGGGCTCGCGGCTCGTCCTGGTCGGTTGACGGTCGCGGTACCGATCCGGGTGGTGTTCGCGGATCCGGCTGCCGGCCGCCCGGTCCGGCTCGTCGGCGACACGCCGGGGATGTGGGCGCGGCCCGGTCGACTCGCGGCCCATTGCGATCAGCCTGATTTGCGAGGTTAGGCCGGGTCTATCGGCAGTGTGCCGCCGGCGCGGGCCTAGGCTTACCCCGGTGACTGCGCTAGCGACGGCTTCCCCTCCCTCCGCCTGGGCGCCTCTGGCGTCGAAGGTGTACCGGGCACTGTGGATCGCGCAGCTGGTGTCCAACCTCGGCACCTGGATGCAGACCGTCGGCGCGCAGTGGCTGCTGGTCGACGAGCCGAACGCGGCGATGCTGGTGTCGCTGGTGCAGACCGCGACGACGCTGCCGGTGGTGCTGCTGGTCATTCCGGCCGGGGTGCTCGCGGACCTGGTGGATCGGCGGCGGCTGCTGATCGGGGCGCAGTCGGCGATGGCGGTGACCGCGCTGACACTGGCCGCGTGCACCGGATTGGGGTTGACCACCCCGGGGGTGCTGCTGGGCCTGCTGTTCCTGCTCGGCTGCGGGCAGGCGCTGACCATGCCGACCTGGCAGTCGATTCAGCCGGAACTGGTACCGCGCGAACAGATTCCGGCCGCGGCCGCGCTGAACGGGTTGAGCGTCAACGGCGCTCGCGCGGTGGGTCCGGCCATCGCGGGCGTGCTGATCTCGCTGGCCGGGCCGACCTTCGTGTTCGGCTTCAACGCGGTGTCCTTCATCGGCATCGTGGTGGTGCTGGTGTTGTGGCGGCGACCGGAGCGGGCGGCGACGCTGCCGAGCGAGCGGCCGCTGGCGGCGCTGCGGGCGGGCATGCGGTTCGTGCGGTCGGGACCGGCGATTCGGCGAGTGCTGTTGCGCGCCATCCTGTTCATCGTCCCGGCCAGCGCGATCTGGGCGCTGTTGCCGGTGGTCGCGCACAATCGGCTCGGGCTCGAGTCCTCGGGGTACGGGCTGCTGCTCGGGGCGCTGGGGGTGGGCGCGGTGTCGGGCGGGCTCGGGTTCGCCGCGCTGCGCAGCCGATTGAGCGCGACTCGCATGGTCACCCTGGCGGCGGTGCTGTTCGGGGCGGCGACGCTGGTGGTCACGCTGGCCGATCGGGTGCCGCTGGTGCTGCCCGCGCTGGTGGTGGCGGGCGTGGGCTGGCCGCTGGCGCTGTCGACGCTGAATTCGACCATGCTGCTGATGCTTCCGGCGTGGGTGCGGGCGCGCGGGATGGCGGTGTACTCGCTGACCTTCATGGGCGGGCAGGCGCTGGGATCGCTGCTGTGGGGTGCGGTGGCCAACGCGCTGGGCGTGGTCACCGCGCTCGGGATCGCGACGGGTTTGCTGGCGGTGTGCGCGCTGAGCACGCTGTGGTGGCCGATCAGCCAGGACGCCACCGGGTTCGATCTGACGCCGAAGGTGATCTGGCCCGAACCGGTCCTGGACACCGAACCCGATCCCGCCGACGGCCCGGTGCTGGTGATGCGCAGCTATACCGTGCCCGAGGAGGTGGTTCCCGAGTTCGTGGCCGCCATGACCCGGGTCGGCCGCTCCCGCCAGCGGACCGGCGCGCGCGAGTGGCGCCTGTATCGCGATGTGGGGGAGTCGGATCGGTACGTGGAGGCGTTCGTGGTCCGCTCCTGGGCCGAGCACATGCACCAGCACCAGCTCCGCCTGACGGTGCAGGATCAGCGCAACGAGCAGGTGGTGGCGCAGTACACGGTCGGCGAGGACAAGATCACCCACCTGATCGCGGTCGGGCCGCCCGTGTGAGTCCCGTCGATCACCCCACCGGCGCTCAGAAGGTCCATTCCCAGCCCGGCCACGCCGCGGGGGCGAAAAGCAGTGTGCCCGTCGGGGTTTGCGCGTCGAAGGTCAACTTGAACTGGTACTTCGACGCCGGGGCGAGGTCGACGGGCCAGTCCGCGGCGGTGCAGCGGTAGACCGCATCCGAGGCCGGGCGCGGGTGGGTGACGCCCGCGGCGTCGATCAACTGCCAGTCGTTGCCCGGATGGAAGAAGCCGGGACCGCCGATCTTCGCCTGGTCGAATTCGCCCGAGGTGCGCGCGTCGATCGAGACGACGACGAACTGCCCGTTCTCCGGCGGCACCGCCCCGGCCTCGGTGCACGGCGCCCCGACCTCGATGCCGGTCACCGTCCACGCGAGGACGGGCTCGGCGCCGGGTTTGCCGATGCCGGCCTCCTGGCCGACGGTCTTGACGGCGGCGCCGCGCGGCGAGGTCGGGCCGGCGAACGTCACGGCCGGGCTGTCCGTCGAGCTCGTGGGTACGGGACCGGGGTCGTCGGGTGTGCCGCACCCCGCGAGCAAGGCCGCCCCGGCGGCGACGGCACTGACGATCCTGCGAGACATCGGTCCTCCTTGGTGACTGGCGGACAACGTACTCGGTGCCGATCTTGCCGGGGCGGAAATCCGGAAAGCCCGGCACGCACGTGAGTCACCCCACATGGCTCCGCAGCCGGCTCCGACCCGGCTCAGTCGAGCAGCGGCCGCAGCAACCACAGCTGCGCCAGCAACGCCGCCAGCGGCCAGATGAACAGCGGCACCCGCCGGGCCCCCGGGTGCCCGCGCACCTCGAGCGCGTCACTGACGTAGTCCACGACCGCGGTCGTCACCAGCGCGAGCAGGGGAATCCAGAAGCCACACCAGGCGAGCGGATCCAGCCACCCGATGCCACGGAGTTCCGCCGCGCCACACTCCTCGGCTGCGTCCCCGCACGCCGCCCCCACCTCCCCGAGAAAATAGGTGGTGAGAAACCACAGCGCACAACACAGCCCGACCCCCAGCACCCCGATCCCGAGCACCCACGACACCACGATGTCCGCGACAGGCCGCCGCTCGAATTCCTCCCCCTGCCCCTCGAACCGCCACGGTTCGGGCGGCATACCCGGCCGCTGACCGTACATGGCCCCCCGATCCGAACGCGACTGCCGCTCATCGTAGCCATTCGCCCCCGCCCCGTTCATCGCATTCACCCGAGAGCGCCTGCCGAACAGGAGGTTTCGCCGCCTCCGCCCGCCGCTGCTCAGTGGCATTCCCAGTAGGTTCGGACCCGGGTGAAGTCTCGGGCCGGCAGGTCCGCGACGGGAATGAAGCAGTAGAGCTTGCCGAAGTCGCCCCAGCCCATCCGCAGGGCGTGGTCGGTGCCGAACTGGGCGATCAGGACCTGACCCGCGGGTGAGCCGCCGGGTGAAAAGCGCTGGGCCACCGGGGTTCCGGGTAGCAGGCCGCCGTCGTTGTCGCCCTGGATCTCGTTCGCCCAGCCGCCGAGCTGATGACGCCATCTGGGGCCCGCGTCGACGAACGACTCGAAGCGTTCGTACAGCTCCTCGTCGTCGTAGTGGTCGTCGTCGACGAGATTGCCGGTGAGGAACTCCGTCGTAGGGATCGTGGGAACCCGCACGCAGGACATGTCGGTGCGAACGAAGACGCGGTCGTGTGCTGCCAGATCGGCCGGCAGCGCCCGTTCGCGCAGTGTCGTGCCCTCGGGGAAGTAGTGGAAGGCACCCTCCCAGCCATCGGTGTCGCCGAAGACCACCAACCGGCCCGCGGTCGGCAGATTCAGGTCCAGCGACGGCACCTTCGCCAGGTCGATGGTCGCGACGTGCTCGTAGTGGCCGTGACTCGCGCCGGGCCAGTCCATCTCGTCGGGAAGTTCGGGCAGTCCGCCGAAGTACCCGATGACCTCGTCATCGACGCTCGCGTGCCGCAGGTGCATCGCCTCGCGAACCGATAGGCCTACGTCGGCATGAAATTCCGCGGGAAGATGGGTTCGCATCAGGACGCCAGGATCATTCTCGATCATGGATCGGCATCCTGCCAGGGCGGTACGACCACGTATGCCACGTCCGATCCGAAGCCCGCTGTGGCACAGCCGATTCCCTCAGGACCAGGCCCGCTACAAACACCACACCTGCGCCGTCGCGGCCAGTAGCGGCCAGGCGAACGGCGGCACCCGGCTGGCGGTCGCGCGCTCACTCGTGGCGAGTGCTCGGGCGGTGCGGGCGACGGCGACGCCTGCGGCGTCGGCCGCCCTCGTAGCGCTGCCCGCTGGCAGCGCGCGGGTCGGCGCGGGAGTAACGATCCCGATACGATCCGCTGCCCTGCACCGGCTTCCGGCCGAGCGCGGCACCGGGTCGTGCGAGTGCTCCCAGCTGCGCGGACGCGCCGCGCGCGGGTTGTGCGCGTCGGGCGATCTCGTGTTCCCCCGGCGCGAAATCGGTTGCTGTTTCCGCGACGCGGCGGGTCAATGGGGTGTGCCCGGTTGTACTACACGAGCTTTCGCGGATACGCGCGAACGCGACCGGGCTCGTATCGGGGGAGAGGGGCAGTCATGAGGATTTCACGGGGGAAGGCGTTCGGGCAGAGCGCTGTGCTCGCGCTCGGGGCGGCGGTGCTCGCCACGGCGGTATTGGCCGGCTGCTCGTCCGACGCCGACGTCGCATCGGAGAACATCTCGAAGAAGTCCGACAACTTCGAGATCAACCGGCGCATCGTCTTCTACAACGGCATCACCGACAAGTACATGCTGTTGATCGAGGGTTTCTGCTCGATCGACCCGGGGGACCGCAAGATCACGGTGACCTGCAAGGTCGGGCCGGACGACTACAAGAAGCACTATCTCGGGCTCAGCGACAACGTGACCTACGTGGTCGAGCAGCTCGAATCGGCCAACGTCTCGTCCGACCACTACATCGTCAACTTCAAGCCGGAGGCCATCGTGCCGAACGTGGAGAAGCGGTAGGCCCGCGGCCCGGGTTCGGCCCGACCCCGCCCCGCATCGCGTTGCGGGGCAGGAGGTTTGGCTCGCGTCAGTGGAACAGGGCGTCGATCACGTCGACCGAGCCCGCACCGCCGCTGCCGCCGCCCACCGAGCCGGCGTTGGCGATCTGGCGGGTGCCGAAGACTATCTGCTGGCCGGCGCCGGGCCCACTCTGGATGCCCAGCACGCTGATGGCGTTCTGACCGACCGGTGAGGTGACCCAGTTGCCCGAGACCACGCTGACCGAGCCGTCGGACCAGACGATGGTCCCGTTCGCCGGGTTGCCGCCCGCGCCGGTGCCGGAGTTGCTGCCGGTGACGATGTTGTACGGGTAGCGGATGTTGAGCATGCCGCCGTTGACCCCGGGCAGCTGCGGGCTACCGCAGTCGGTGAGGCCGCCGGTGACGTTGGTGTCCATGCCGACGCTCCCGCCGCCGGGAACGTTGGTCGTGGTGAGCTGGCCGCCGTAACATCCGCCGACCACCCAATCGGCGCTCGCGGTGCCCGTCAGCCCCGTCAGGACGGGAATGGCGAGGGTCGCGCCGACCAGAATCGAAGCAGAACGCTGGAATCGCATTTCGGTACCTTTCGCCGTGACGCGCCGTGGCGTCTCGAATCCAGTACGAATGACGAAATCTATGGTAGGCCCGTATTTCAGTAGATGGGCCCAGAAATTCGACCAACCGAAAAATGCCCGTTTCACCTGCGGAACCGCGTTGCCGCACTGTCGCTGGAATGCGTTCGCGAGGTGCTCGCGGCCACTGCTGGAACTCGAACACGCGTGCGAGTGGCGTGTGCTGGGGGATGACCGGCCCGATGTGAACCCGCAGCCCGGCCCGAGAGCGTGGGGTGGCCGGCGGGCGCGGCTGAACACGCCCCGCCCGGACCAGGGGGTATGTGATCACGTCGTTGACGGCGGGATAGGATGCCCAGCATGCGCATGTTCCTGGATATCCTCCTGATCATCACCAGCGTCCTGCTGGTGTTGCTGGTGCTGTTGCATCGCGCCAAGGGTGGAGGTCTTTCCAGCCTGTTCGGTGGCGGTGTGCAGTCGAGCCTGTCGGGTTCCACCGTTGTCGAGAAGAACCTCGACCGGATCACGGTGTTCGTCGGTGTCATCTGGTTGATCTCGATCCTCGGCATCGGCCTGGAAATCAAGTTCTCCTGACCTCATAGCTTTGGGTAGGTAGCCCGGGTGTCGCAGTCGCGACACCCGGGCTACTTGTGTTGGGCGAGTACCTGCGGGACGGCGTTCGCACTGCGGCGTTGCGGAAAATGCCCGGGCGCGAAGGTGAATGCCGTGCATGATGGATCCATGGACTTGGTTGATGCGGTCGCGCCGAGCCTCGTGGGGGTATTGCGCCGTGATCTGTGGTGGATGAGCTGGAATACCGTATTGGCTTGGATTCCAGTCGGTCTGGCGTTTCTGGTGTTCCGCCTGCCGGGCAGGGCCGAGCGGCGGCTGCCGAGTTCGCCGCTGTGGTGGGCCGGCGCGGTGTTGCTGCTGTTGTTCCTGCCGAACGCGCCCTACGTGGTGACGGACCTGGTGCATCTGCGCGACACCGTGCGCTCAGTCGGCGACGGCCCGGTGGTGTCGACCGTGCTGCCGGTGTACGTGGCGTTCATCGCCTCGGGCTTCGTGGCCTACTACCTGGTGCTGGCCGAACTGGGCCGCTTCCTGGAGCAGCGGGGGCTGGGTTCGTGGCGCACGCCCGTGACGCTCATCGTGCATCTGCTGTGCGCCGTCGGTGTTTTCCTCGGCCGCTGGGTCCGGCTCAACAGCTGGGAGCCGGTGGTCGAGCCGGTCGGCACCCTCGAACGGATGGTGCTGGCGCTCACCTGGGAGTGGGCGCCGATTCTCATCACCGCGGTGTTCGCGGCAACGGCGCTGGGGCACTTCGTGACCCGGGCCATCGTGGAGGCCGGCGCGGTGAGCGTGCGCAGGGGCGTGCGGCAGGTCCGCGCCCTGCGGATCACCCCGCCCAGCGCGGACCAGGCGTAAAACGACTCGGGCCGAGCGCCATTCGGCGACTCGGCCCGAGCTCTAGAGGTTGATCACGCCAGGCCGAGCCGCTCGGCCGCCAGCACCCGGATGACCTTCTTGTCGGGCTTGCCGAGCCCGGTCAGCGGCAGCTCGTCGACCAGCAGCACGTGCTTGGGCACCTGCACGGATCCCTTGCGCTGCTTGACCGCGGCCTGCACCTCGGCGATGACCGTCTCCACCGCCGCGGCATCGCCCGCGGTCTCGGGATCGAGCACGACCACCGCGGTCACGGCCTCGCCGTAGTACGAGTCCGGCACGCCCACCACGGCCACGTTGCGCACCTTGGGATGCTCGGACACCACGTCCTCCACCTCGCGGGGGAAGACGTTGAACCCGCCGGTGACGACCATGTCCTTGCTGCGGCCGACGATGAACAGGAAGTCGTCCTCGTCCTGGCGCGCCAGATCGCCGGTGCGCAGCCAGCCGTTGTGGAAGGTCTCCGCGGTGACCTCGGGCAGGTTCAGGTACCCGCCCGCGAGCAGCGGCCCGGACACGCAGATCTCGCCGACCTCACCGGACTCGACGACGTTGTCGTCCTTGTCCAGCAACGCCACTCGGATCGCGGTGGACGGCCGCCCGCACGAGGCCAGGCGCGCCTTGTCGTGCTCGTCCTTGCCCAGGTAGCTGATCGCCATCGGCGCCTCGGACTGCCCGAAGTACTGGGCGAAGATCGGCCCGAAGCGATCGATGGCCTCCTGCAACCGATTCGGGTCGATGGCGGCCGCGCCGTAGTACACGGTCTCGAGCGAGGACAGGTCCCGCGTGTGCGAATCCGGGTGATCCAGCAGCGCGTACAGCATGGACGGCACCAGCATGGTGGAGCTGATCTTGTGCTCCTCGATCGCCCGCAGCACCTCGCCCGGCTCGAAGCGCGGCAGCACGATGCACTGCCCGCCGAGCAGCACCACCGGCAGGAAGAACGCCGCGCCCGCGTGCGAAAGCGGCGTGCAGATCAGGAATTTGGGGTGCTTGGGCCACTCCCACTCCGAGAGCTGGATCTGCGTCATGGTCGCCATGGCCTGCGAGGTACCGATGACGCCCTTGGGCTTTCCGGTGGTGCCGCCGGTGTAGGCGATGGAAATGACGTCGTCGGGCCGCAATTCGACGGCCTGCACCGGACGCGGTTCGAACTTCTCCGCCGTGGCGAGCAGATCGATGCCCACATCGGCCAGCTCGTCCGGCACCGGGCCGAGCACCAGGATGCGATTCAGGCCCGGCACCCGGTCCACCAGTTCGCGGGCGCGCTGCACGAACGCGGGCAGCGGATCCAGGATGAGCGTGGTGATGCCCGCGTCGGCGAGCACGTACGCGTGATCGTCGAGGCCGCCGATGGGGTGCAGGGCCGTGCGCCGGTGGCCCGCGATCTGGCCCGCGCCGATGGTGAACAGCACCTCGGGGCGGTTCAGCGCGAGCACGCCGATCGGGGTCCCGGACACCACGCCGTGTTCGGCGAAGGCGTCGATGTAGCGGCTGATGGCCTGCAGGACCTCGCCGCCGGTGAGCACGGTGTCACCCAGGGTCAGCACCGGCCGGTTCTTGTGGCGGCGCAGTCCGGACACGAGCGCGTGCCCGTTGTGCACGGGCATCCGCAGCCGGGTGTCGGGATCGATGGTGGTCATTGCTGTCTCCGCTCCGAGCGATGGGTTCTGATCAGGCGTTGTAGCCGCGGTAGAGGGTGACGACCACCGCTCCGCCGAGGCCCAGGTTGTGCGCGAGGGCCGTGCGCGCGCCCGCGACCTGCCGGTCACCGGCGAGTCCGCGCAGCTGCCAGGACAATTCGGTGGCCTGGGCCAGGCCGGTGGCGCCCAGCGGGTGGCCCTTGGAGATGAGTCCGCCCGAGGGGTTTACCACGACCGAACCGCCGTAGGTGGTAGCGCCGGATTCGGCGAACGCGCCGGATTCGCCCTCACCGCACAGGCCCAGCGCCTCGTAGGTGATGAGTTCGTTGATGGTGAAGCAGTCGTGCAGTTCGATGACGTCGACCTCGCCGATACCGACGCCGGAGGCGGCGAACACCTTCGAGGCGGCCGCGCGGGTCATGGGCGCGCCGACGACGTCGATCATCGAGCCCGTCGAGAACGAGGTGCCGTCGTCGGTGGCCAGTTCCTGGGCCAGGATCTCGATGGCCTGGTCCTCGAGCCCGTGCGCCTTGACGTACTCCTCGCTGACCACGACCGCGGCGGCCGCGCCGTCGGACATGGGCGAGCACTGCGAGCGGGTGAGCGGGCCGTGCACGGGCTTGTCGCCGAGGACCTGCTCGAGGGTGTACGCGTCCTGGAACTGCGCCAACGGGTTTCGCGTGGAGTGCTCGTGGTTCTTGACCGCGACGGCCGCGAGCTGCTCGGGCGTGGTGCCGTACTGCTTCATGTGCTCGATGGCGGCGTTGCCGAAGAACTGCGTGGTGATCGGGGCCTGGCTGAACTCGTAGTGCTCGCGCATGACGGCCAGGTGGTGATCCACGGTGGTGGCCTTGGGCCGGGTGGCCGGGCCCGCCATGGACTCCTTGGTCATCTGCTCGAAGCCGACGGCCAGGGCCACGTCCACGATGCCGCTGCCGACCCATTCGCGCGCGAGCATGAGCGCGGTGGAGCCGGTGGCGCAGTTGTTGTTCACGTTGACCACCGGAATGCCGGTGAGGCCGACGTCGTACAGGGCGCGCTGCCCGGCCGCCGACGGCTGGAAGACGTACCCGACGGCGGCGCGCTGCACCTGGTCGTAGGTCACACCGGCGTCGCCGAGCGCTCCGTTGACGGCCTCGGCGACCATCTGCGGGTAGGTCCACTCGCGGGAACCGATCTTGACGAACGGCGTCATGTTCACGCCGACGACGAAAACGCGTCGCATAACTTGCTGTACTCCTCTGTGCTGGAACGGATGTGGGGCGGTTCAGTCGGCGCGGGGGACCCGGCCGTCGATGTCGGTGAAGCCGTACGCCTCGGCCAGGTCGGCGACCTTCCAGGCTTTGCCGGTGCGCGCCTTACGATTCGGATCCGCCGCCAGGGCCACCACGGCGCGGCCCGGGAAGCGCGGGGTCTCGGCGGTGTCCAGGTCGAAGGACCCCTCGCCGGGCAGGGTGACGATGCGACGGCCCTCGGCATCGGCCGGAACCATCTGCAGCAGTTCGGTATTGACGATGCCGGGCCAGATGGACACGGCGGTGACCGCGGTATCGGCCAGATCGTGGGCGAAATCGGCGGTCAGACGGTCGACCGCGGCCTTGCCCACGCCGTAGACGGCGTTGTGCATCTGGCGCTGTGCGCCGGGGGAGGAGACGTTCACGATGAGGCCGCCCGACTCGATCAGCAGCGGTGCGGCGAAAACGCTTGCCACATAGTGCGATCGCACGCCGATGTCGAAGCTCTCGTCCCACGCCTTGGGCGGCACCTCCCAGAACTTGCGGCCGATCCAGCGCGCCGAGCCGGGGGCGTTGTAGACGTTGTTGACCAGCACGTCGAGCCGGCCGTGCTCGTCGCGGATCTGCGCGAAGAGCTTCTCGACCGCGGCGTCGTCCTTGTGATCGCAGACCACGGGAACACCGGTCCCGCCGAGTTCGTCGATCTCGGCGGCGGTGCCGCCCACGGTGCCCGGCAGGTGTCCGGGCGTGGTCGTGCGGCCGGTGACATAGACGGTGGCACCGGCCGCGCCCAGCTCCAGGGCGATGCCCTTGCCGATGCCACGGCTGGCTCCGGTCACCACGGCGACCCGACCGGCGAGAATCTTGGGTATTTCGCTCACGACCTCTGGACACTACCTTGAAATAGGAACGTGTTCTAGAAATTGGAGGCAGCAGTGGAGCTGACGCATCGGACGGTGGATACCGGCGACATCCGGATGCACGTCGCCGAGCAGGGGGAAGGGTTTCCGGTCGTCTTCTGTCACGGCTTCCCGCACACCTGGTACATGTGGCACAACCAGCTGGACGCGCTGGCCGCCGCGGGCTACCGGGCCATCGCACCCGACCTGCGCGGTTACGGCCGGACCGACGCTCCCGCCGACCCGGCGGCGTACACCAACGAGGCCGTGATCGGCGATCTGCTGGCGCTGCTGGACGATATCGGCGCGGACAAGGCGGTGTTCGTCGGCCTGGACTTCGGCGCCCAGCTGGTCTGGGAGCTGTCCCTGCGCGCTCCCGAGCGCGTGGCCGGGGTCGTGGTCCTGAACAATCCGTTCAGCCCCCGCCCGCCGCGCCCGCCGTCGGCGTTCTGGACCCGCGCGGCCGAGAAGCACTTCCTGCACCTGTCGTACTTCCAGGAACCCGGCGTCGCCGACGCCGAGCTGGCCGCGGATCCGCGCGGATTCCTCGCGCGGGTGTACTACTCGCTCAGCGGCGAGTACCACTACCTCGACACCTGGAAGAACCCGCCCGGACTGGGCTACCTCGACGTGCTGCCCGAGGCGCCGCCACTGCCCTGGCCGTGGCTCTCGCAGGCCGAATTCGACACCCTGGTGGCCGATTTCGAACGCACCGGCTTCACCGGCGGGCTCAACTGGTACCGCAACCTGGACCGCAACTGGGAGCTGACCGCCGCCTACGCCGACGCCAAGGTGGAGGTGCCCGCGTTCTTCCTGTACGGCGAGAACGATCCGGACATGGAGGGCTTCAGCGGGCGTGATCCGCTGGCGACGCTGCGCGCGAGCCTCACGGATCTGCGTGCGGTGGTGGAGGTTCCGCGCGCCGGGCACCTGGTGCAGCTGGAGCGGGCCGACGCGGTGAACGACTTCCTGCTGGCTAGCTTGCGGGCGCTGGGGGTCGGGTCGGCCGTGGCGTCCTGAGCAGGGATCACTCGCCGGGCACCGCGCTGGATGCGGCGGTGCCCTCGGCGGGGGACCGGTCCGCGCCGGTGGCCGTGCCCGCGTCCATGGCGGACCTCGGGCAGGTGTCAGCCCCGGCTCGAGCCGATGCCGCGTGATCAGGCCCGGCGCGATCAGGTCAGCGGCGCCGCCCTCCACCAGGTGCGCATTTCCTCGATGGTGTGGAGTTCGTACATGTTCGAGGTGAACATCAGATACCGGCCGCGATCGTCGTTGCCGGAGAAATGGGTGATCAGGCCGTCGCGCTGGGGCGGACCCGCGGAGTGGAACTCGTAGTTGGTGTAGGTGTGCCCGGCGTTGACGTCCTGTTGAGCGGGAAGGGTGGACAGGGCCGCGACCACCGAGCGGGCGTCCTCGGTGTCGGTGTAGCCGTAGATCTGATAGATCGGCAGCCCGGTCCCGTAGCAGGTCCACCGGGTAAGCCACTTACCCATATCGGGTTCGTTGTCCTGCGGCTTCTGCGTCGCGGCCGAACCCTTGGTGGTGTCGCAGGTCGCGTTGTCGTGCCCCGTTCCCCTGTAATTGCCGGACGGCGTGAGCTCGACGTCGGCGAACATGTAGGGGAATTCCTCGACGATCGCCTTGGCCATCGCGTCGAAATCCTGTGGGCCGCCGGCCTTGCCGTCACGTTTCAGGGCCACGGTCGCGCCGACCGCGACGGCGATGAGCACCACCAGGCCGAGACACAGTCCGACGATCAGGCCGGCGGACGAGCGGCGCGGTACGCGATCGTGGGGAATCGGCGACATGTTGTACCCGGGCCCTATGCGCGGCCCCTGCTGATGGGGAACCGGCGGAACATACTGCGGCGCGGGTGAATACCGCGGCGCGGGCTGATAGGGCGCGGCGGGCTGCGGCACACCCGCGGGCTGATAGGGGCCGGGCTGCGGGGCCCGGTATTGCGGTATCGGCGTGGGAGTCGGCTGGCGCGGGGCCGACCGCTGGGGATTCGATTGCGCCGGTGCGGGATTGCGCGTGGTGGGCGGAGCCGGACTCAGGGCGCGCAGCGCGGCATCGGCGAATTCCACGCTGGAGGCGAATCTGTCGGCGGGGCGTTTGGCGAGCGCGCGGCGCAGCACGGCGTCCATCGCGCGCGGCAGCTCGGGCCGGCGGGTGCTCGCCGCCGGCGGATCCTCCTGCAGATGCCCGCGAATGATGTTGCCCGGCTGCGGGGAATCGAAGGGCGGCTCCCCGGTCAACAGGAAGTACAGCGTGCACGCCAGCGAATACTGGTCCGAGCGGCTGTCCATCGGCTGGGCGGTCAACTGCTCGGGCGAGGCGAAAGCCAGGGTGGCGGTGAAGGTTCCGGTGCGCGTGAGATGCGAGTTGTCCTCGCGTAGTCGCGCGATGCCGAAATCGGTGAGGTACACCCGCTGCTGTCCGCCCACGGATTTGGCGAGCAGGATATTGGCCGGCTTCACATCGCGATGCAGTACGCCCGCGCCGCCCGCGTAGTCCAGTGCCGCAGCGGTTTCCGCGGCGATCTGCACCGCGCGCCGCGGATCCAGGGTGTGCGGATCCAGGTGCGCGGCATCGACGCCGTCCACGTATTGCATCGAGATCCACAGCTGCTCGTCCTCGACCCCGCGGTCGTACACGGTGACGATGTTCGGATGGTCGAGCTGCGAGACCAGATCCGCCTCTCGCTCGAAGCGAGCCCGAATCTCCCTGTCGCCGAACATTTCCCGATTCAGCAGCTTGAGCGCGGTCTTGCGCGGCAGCCGCGGATGCTGGGCCAGATACACCGAACCCATTCCGCCCCGGCCCAACTGCCGCTCGATGGTGTATCCGGCGAATACCTCACCCGTACCGAGCATGTGCGCCCCTTCCCGCGATCCCCGCCCCGTCCGGTCGCCCGGACGCGCGTCGATGGTATCGGCTCGGCCGGCGGGTCGTGGGCCGCAGGGCGGTGCGGCAGCCTCGCTCGTCTCGCGCCCGAATCCGCCGCGATTCCACCGCCGCTCGGGCTGTGGACGGTAGCCGGGGCGATTACTGTGGCCCGGTATGGACACAGCTGGGATCCGCCGGGAAGTCGACCGCCGCCTCGACCCCTGGTCCGAGCACCTCGGCGCGGATCGCCCGGGCTATACGAATCACTGCCTGCGGGTGCTGACCCTGTGTGATCGCCTGGCCGCCGAGCACGGCTTCGTGGCCACCGACCGCGAGGAATTCCTGACCGCGGGGGCCTTCCACGACATCGGCATCTGGTCCGCGGGGACGTTCGACTACCTCGCTCCGTCGGAAGAACTCGCCACCGCCTGGCTGACCGGCGTCGGCCGGACGGACCTGATCGATCTCGTCTTCCGGATGATCGACCAGCACCACAAGGTCCGATCGGCCGGTGCGCCGGCCGACCCCGTCGAGATCTTCCGCCGCGCCGACGCCATCGACGTCGAACTCGGCCTCCTCGGCCGCTTCGGAGTCCGGCGATCGGCCTATCGGGAGCTGTCCCGCGACCTGCCGGACGCGGGCTTCCACCGCCGCCTGCTCCAACTCGGCGGCAAACGGCTCCGCACGAATCCGCTGTCTCCGCTGCCCATCCTCAAGTGGTGACCGGGGCATAGCGACCGTGGCGGGACCGGGGGCTGTGCACCGGGCCCCGCCACGATCGGAGCGCTCAGGCGGGGCGGGTCGCGCGGTAGTAGGTGATGCGGCCGATCGCGCGATGCGGACGGGATTCGGTGGTCTCGCAGTCGAATCCGGCGGCGCTCAGCAGGGTGGGAATGGCTTGCCCGAGGTTGCCGGCCGCATGGGGATTCGACAGCAGCCGGCGAGCGGCGTAGCCGTCGGCGGCGGTGACCTCACCACCGACATCGACGAGGTGCAGCCGGCCGCCGGGCCGCAGCACCCGGAACGCGTCGGCGGCGACGGCGGACTTCAGCTCGGTGGGGATGTGGTGCAGCATGAACGCGGACAGGACGCGATCGAAGGCGGCGTCCTCGAACGGGAGATCCTGGGCGTAGCCGTGCTGGAAGGCGATTCCCGTGCGGCCGTGTGCCTTGCGCTGCGCGCGCTCCAGCGCCAGGGGATCGGGATCGGTGCCGATGATGTCGGCGCCGGGGTGGGCATCGAGAGCGGCCAAGGTGAGATTGCCGGTGCCGCAGCCGATTTCCAGGACTCGCGCGCCGGGCGCGATATCCGCGTGCCGCAGCAGCGTGCGGTGCACGGCGCGCACGCCGAGCAGGCGGGTGAACAGGTCGTAGACGGGGAGCATGGCATCGCGGCCCATGGCGGGGAGATAGTCGTGGTGATGGCTCGCGGTGTCGGCGGCAGGAGTATTTTTGGTCATGCAATCCATGATGTGTGGCAGCGCAGCCGCACAATTGGGCGATACTCGGCAGAATCAGGATTATCTTTAGGTCATGACCTCGCGTAGTTATCCGGTACGCTACGAGGCGGGTGTGCCGGTCTACCGCTACACCTCGGACCCGGCGGCGCCGCCCATGTCGGTGGTGCGCTTCACCGTCGGGGCGCCGCCGGCACAGGGGAATCCGCATATTCACGACTTCCCGGTGCTGATGTATGTCGACAGCACCCTGCCCGGTGCGGAGGCCGCGGCGGCGGGAGTACGTGTCGGGGACATCTACGTGGTGTCACCGGGCGTGGTGGTCGACGGGTCGGGCGTGCACCTGGCCGGGGCCAGCGGGATACTCTTCGATCCCGCCGCGCTCGGGGACGACACCACCGCGCCCTGGCCCGCGTGGCGCGCGCACCCGCTGCTGTTCCCGTTCCTGCACGGGATACCCGGTGGACTGCTTCGCTTGCACGTGCCGACAGAGCGACAACCGCTGTGGGAGAACGCCATCGCGGCCATCGAGGACGAACTGTCCGCGTGCCGGGCCGGATACCGGCAGGCCGCGGCGGCGCATCTGACGCTGCTGCTGGTGGACGTCTCCCGGCTCGCCGTGGATGTGGTGGGCGACCTGCGGCGCAGCAACGAAGCGGTGCTGGCCGAGGTCTTCGAAGTCATCGAACAGCGATTCGGTGACACACTGTCGCTGCGGGATGTCGCCCGCGCGGTCGGGATGACTCCCGCCTATCTCACCACCCTGGTCCGCCGCCGCACCGGCCGCACGGTGCAGGATTGGATCCTGGAACGGCGCATGAGCGAAGCCCGCCGCCTGCTGAGCGACACCGAACTGTCCATCGGCGAGCTGTCGCGCCGGATCGGCATCGCCGACCCGGCGTACTTCACCCGGCTGTTCCGCCGCGAGCACGGCACCGCGCCACGCGCCTGGCGCACGCTGAAAACCACTGTCGTGTAAGCGAATAGCCGCCGGTGGAGATCAGCGAACCGGTCGCATGGCATCCCGCGTGATATCCGCGAGAGTCGGATAGCCGTCCACCGCCATGATCAGATCGGCCTCGGCGAGCAGACTGCGCAGCACGTGCACGATGCCGTCCACACCGCCCAGCGCCAGCCCGTACGCGTAGGGGCGGCCGATGCCCACCGCGGTCGCGCCGAGCCCCAGCGCCTTGATGATGTCCGCGCCGGTGCGCACACCGGAATCGAAGAGCACCGGCAGGCCATCGGCGGCCTCGACCACATCGGGCAGCAGATCCAGCGCCGGAATACCGCCATTGGCCTGGCGGCCACCGTGATTCGAGCAGTAGATGCCATCGACGCCGAGGTCACGAGCGCGGCGGGCATCCTCGGGATGGCAGATGCCCTTGACGATCAGCGGCAGCGTGGTGAGCGAGCGCAGCCACGGCAGATCTTCCCAGGTGAGAGGATTGCCGAAGACCTGAATCCAGCGCAGGATGGCCGACTGCGGATCCTGCTCGGGCGACTGCGCCAGGGCCTTGCGGAAGACCGGATCGCTGAAATAATTCGCCAGGCAGTGGCCGCGCAGCTGCGGGAAATTGCCGGTGGACAGATCGCGCGGGCGCCAGCCTGTCACCCAGGTGTCGAGGGTGACCACGATGCCCTTGTAGCCGGCCGCCTCGGCGCGCTCGACCAGGCTGGCCGCGAGATCGCGATCGGTGGGCGTGTAGAGCTGGAAAAAGCCCGGGGTATCACCGAATTCGGCGGCGACGTCTTCCAGCGGATCCACCATGAGGGTGGAGGCCACCATGGGCACGCCGGTCCGGGCCGCGGCCTTCGCGGTGGCGATATCGCCGTGGCCATCCTGTGCGCAGAGGCCGATCACGCCGATGGGAGACATGAAAACCGGTGCGGGCAGTGTCATTCCGAACAGATCCAGGGACAGATCGCGTTCCTTGGCGCCCACGAACATGCGCGGCACGATGCCCCAGTGATCGAAGGCTTCGACATTGGCGCGCTGCGTGCGCTCATCGCCCGCGCCACCCGCCACATACGACCAGATCGAGGGCGGCAGTGCCGCCTGCGCGCGCTGCTCCAGCTCCGCCGCACTCACCGGGTAGGCGGGAACGACCCCGCGCAGCCCGTTGAAATAGATCTCGTTCTGATAGTCACCGAATGCCACGATCAACCTCCGCTGTGAATTGGCTCGCCGCTATTGTGCGAGACTGGTCGCCGGGACCACTGGAATCGCAGGATTTCACCGTGAGGAACTGGACGCGTGCAGGATGATGTCAGACTACTGACCGAAGAGGATCTCGCGCTCATTCACGCGCTGCAATTGCGACCGCGGGCGTCCTGGACCGAACTGGGCGGGGTACTGGACGTAGACCCGGTCACCGTGGCCCGGCGCTGGCAGCGGCTGCACGAGCGCGGAGATGCGTGGGTGTGTGTTTCGCCGGGGCCCGCACTGTACGACGACGTCTGCGCCGCATACATCGACATCGACTGTGCGGCAGGGGAAACCGCGACGGTCGTGCGAACCCTTACCGCGCATCCGCACATGCTCACCCTGGAGCGCTCGGCCGACAGCAATCGCATCTTCGCCACCGTCGGCACCGGTGATCTCGACAGGATGGCGACCTACACCCTGGATGTGCTGCCCGCGTTGCCGCACGTGGTGGGCGTGAAGGCGCAAATAGTCACCCACTGGTTCGCCGAGGGCGGCAGCTGGCGCATCGACGCCCTCGCTCCCGGCCAGCGCGACCGCCTCCGGGCACAGCCCGATCCCACGCGAGCCGATAGAGACCGCCGACGCCTGACCGACCTCGACCGAGCCATGCTCGGCCGTCTCTCCCTCGACGGCCGAGCCTCCCATCAGGCTCTGGCCACCGCGCTGGGCATCAGCAATTCCACGGTCAAACGCCGCCTCGACGAATTGACCCGCCTCGGCCTGCTGTCCTTCCGCTGCGACTTCGCCCGCCCCCTGGGCGGCTGGCCCGTAGCGGTGACCTTCCGCGCCACCGCTCCCGCCGCCACTCTCCCCGATATCGGCTACAACCTCATCCGCCTGCCCCAAACCCGCAACTGCGCGGCGGTCAGCGGTGCGAGCAACATCGTCCTGCAGGCGTCGCTGCACTCGGTGTCGGAGGTGACCCGCTTCGAGAATCAACTGACGACCCTGCACCCCGATCTGACCATCATCGAACGCGCCATCACCATGCGGCACGAGAAATTGCTCGGGCGGGTGCTGGATTCGCACGGGCGGTCGCTCGCCACGGTCCCGCCGGATATCTGGCAGGTTCCGAGTGTGAGTGGAGAAGTGGTGTAGCGCTGGGGGATTGGTGTGTGGGGGTGTGGGAGTGCCGGCGGCAGGTCGATTACCGGCGCCAGGGCTGGTTGATGCATCGGTGGCAGTTCCAGCGCTACCCAAGGCGAGATGCCTGGATGGCGGAGTCCCGGCGGGAAGACTTGGGTGCCTTGGCGGCGGGTGGGTGACCTGTCGGAGGAGAGATAACTAGAAAACGGAGTACCGGCGGGGGCGCGTTGGGAGACTCGGCTGCGGGTGGGTGCCTGGCTGGGAAAGGGCGCCTGGATAACGGAGTACCGGCGGGAAGGCTTGGGTGCCTCGGTCGCGGGTGGGCGCCCTACCGCAGGAAAGAAGCCAGGACAACGGAATACCAGCCGGGGTGGGGTGGGTGCCTCGACGGCGTTTGAGAGCCCTACCGCAGGAAAGGCGACTAGAGAACGGAGTACCGGCGGGGGCAAGCCGGGAGACTCGGCTGCGGTTGGGTGCCTCTACCGGGGGAAGGACGCCTGGATAACGGAGTACCAGCCGGGCCGGATTGAGTGCCTCGACGGCGGTTCCAGCCCTTCCGGGCCGATCAACGGGATCGAAGCCTCGGATGCGTGGCCGAGTTCCCAACCCCGGGCCGGACACGACTATCACCACCAGAGACATCACCCTGTTGTGTTGATGGCGAGTCTTTGTCGGTAGGTCTCGAAAAGGTCCCCACGGCCAGCCAGCCAGGCTGGAAGGACGAAGGCGCTCCCGGCTGGGGAGCCATAGGCCGGGTACGGCAGGCGAAGTGACCAGCACTGTCGCATCTGCTTTGCCCGCTCTCCCGAACTCCGCTGAAAGCCGGAGCGTGGGTGCGGGGGTTGGGCTACGTCGGCCACGGGCATGAACACTGATGCGTGTGGTCGCACCAGCCGCAAGGGCGTGAAGAGCGGGCCAATGCTTGGGCGCAGGAGGAGCCCCTTCGGCATGGGAAAGCCGAAGAGGCAGAGTGGAAACGGCGGTGAGACTCGATGCCCAGGGCCGGTTGGCTAACAGCGCCATCGCGCGGGAATACCCGGAAACTGGGGATGGTGGCGGAAGTTCACACGAGGTCTCCGAGCCGGGTCGATATGTGGTGGTGGGATCCACCCGGTCTTGCCCGGATTCTCCGAATCCTCGCCCATGACAACGGTTTCCCAGCCGTTCGGGCCGGTGTTGATCTGTGCGTGGCAGGCATCGCACGCGAGAGTCAGGTTCTCGATGTCCGTTTCGCCGCCATCGGACCATTCCCTGATGTGGTGGACGGCCGAGCGGCTCGCTGGCGCATCGCACCCGGGGCGGGTGCAGCCGCGTTCGGTGGCGGTGAGCGCCAATCGCTGGGCGGGGTTCGCGAGGCGTTGTCCGCGCGACAGGTGCAGGGGTCGGCCATTGCGGTCGAGCACCACCAGATACGGCGTCGAATTCCTGGCCACCTGGAGGGCTTGGGTGATCGACATGGTTCCACCGGTCGCGGTGGTCGCCACGCCCGCGCGCTTCTCCAGATCCTCGATGCTCATGGTGATGATCGTCGAAACCGGCAGCCCACGATGCGATCCCAGACGCGTGGGTCCCATATCCGGGCGGAAGAACACCATCAGCGCATCATGGTTGCGCTGCTCGGCGGTGCGGTGATCCCGTTTGGCGGCCGCACGCAGCTTCGCGCGAACGACGGCGCGGGCACGCTCGGCCGGGGTCAGCGAGGGATCGTTTGC
>NZ_JBSFNO010000059.1:0-41567 GCF_053981095.1 Nocardia sp. NPDC003693 | reverse complement strand
CCTCGATATCGGCCATGAGCGCCCGCCCGAAGTCGTCGAGCCGCAACGCGCCGGCCGCCGCGGCCCGTCCCATGCACGCCTCGATGTGCGGGGTGCGGGTTTCGCTGGTCAACTCCAACCCGGCCACGATCATGACCGACCCGGAGTTCGCCGACGCCACCTACGTCGAGCCGATCACCTGGCAGTACGTGGAGAAGGTCATCGCCAAGGAGCGCCCCGACGCGATCCTGGCGACCCTGGGCGGGCAGACCGCGCTGAATTGCGCGGTCGACCTGCACGAGAACGGCATCCTCGAGAAGTACAACGTCGAGCTCATCGGCGCGGACTTCGAGGCCATCCAGCGCGGCGAGGACCGGCAGAAGTTCAAGGACATCGTCGCCAAGGTCGGCGGCGAGAGCGCGCGCTCCAAGGTCTGCTACACCATGGACGAGGTCCGCGAGACCGTGCGCGAGCTGGGCTTCCCGGTCGTCGTACGCCCCTCCTTCACCATGGGCGGCCTCGGCTCGGGCATGGCCTACAACGACGAGGACCTCGATCGCATCGCCGGCGGCGGCCTGGCCGCCTCGCCGACCGCGAACGTGCTCATCGAGGAATCCATCCTGGGCTGGAAGGAATTCGAGCTCGAGCTCATGCGTGACCGCAACGACAACGTGGTCATCGTCTGCTCGATCGAGAACGTGGACCCGATGGGCGTGCATACCGGTGACTCGGTCACCGTCGCCCCGGCCATGACCCTCACCGACCGCGAGTACCAGAAGATGCGCGACCTGGGCATCGACATCCTGCGCGAGGTCGGCGTCGACACCGGCGGCTGCAACATCCAGTTCGCGGTGGACCCCGCCGACGGCCGCCTGATCGTCATCGAGATGAACCCGCGCGTCTCGCGCTCGTCCGCATTGGCTTCCAAGGCAACGGGATTCCCGATCGCCAAGATCGCCGCCAAGCTGGCCATCGGCTACACCCTGGACGAGATCGTCAACGACATCACCAAGGAGACCCCGGCCTGCTTCGAGCCCACGCTCGACTACGTCGTGGTCAAGGCCCCGCGCTTCGCGTTCGAGAAGTTCCCGGGCGCCGACCCGACGCTGACCACCACCATGAAGTCGGTCGGCGAGGCGATGTCCATGGGCCGCAACTTCTCCGAGGCCCTGGGCAAGGTGCTGCGCTCGCTCGAGACCAAGGCCGTGGGCTTCTGGACCCAGCCCGACGGCGAGTGGACCGACGTCGAGGCGATTCTCGAGGATCTGCGCACCCCCACCGAGGGCCGCATCTACCAGGTGGAGCGGGCGCTGCGCCTGGGCGCGAGCATCGAGGACACCGCCAAGGCCTCGGGCATCGACCCGTGGTTCGTGGCCGAGGTCGCCGCGCTGGTCGAGCTGCGCCAGGAGATCCTGGACGCCGCCGTGCTGGACGAGCCGCTGCTGCGCACCGCCAAGCACTACGGCCTGTCCGATCGCCAGATCGCCGCGCTCCGACCGGAACTCGCGGGTGAGGACGGCGTGCGCGCGCTGCGGCACCGGCTGCACATCCGCCCGGTCTTCAAGACCGTCGACACCTGCGCCGCCGAGTTCGAGGCCAAGACCCCGTACCACTACTCGGCCTACGAGCTCGATCCCGCCGCGGAGTCCGAGGTCGCGCCGCAGCGTGAGCGCGAGAAGGTCCTGATCCTGGGTTCGGGCCCGAACCGCATCGGCCAGGGCATCGAGTTCGACTACTCGTGTGTGCATGCGGCACAGACGCTCTCGGCCGCCGGCTTCGAGACCGTCATGGTCAACTGCAACCCCGAGACCGTCTCGACGGACTACGACACCGCCGACCGTCTCTACTTCGAGCCGCTGACCTTCGAGGATGTCCTCGAGGTCTACCACGCCGAAACCGAGTCCGGCACCGTCGCGGGCGTCATCTGCCAGCTGGGCGGACAGACCCCGCTGGGCCTGGCGCAGCGCCTGACCGACGCGGGCGTGCCCGTGGTCGGCACCTCCGCGGCGGCCATCGACCTGGCCGAGGACCGCGCCGAGTTCGGCGATGTCCTTGTCGCGGCGGGTCTTCCGGCGCCGAAGTACGGCACCGCCACCACCTTCCCGGCCGCCAAGAAGATCGCCGCGTCGATCGGCTACCCGGTGCTGGTGCGCCCGTCCTACGTGCTGGGCGGACGCGGCATGGAGATCGTGTACGACGAGGCCACCCTCGAGGGCTACATCTCCCGGGCCACCGACATCAGCCCCGATCGCCCGGTGCTGATCGACCGGTTCCTGGAGGACGCCATCGAGATCGACGTCGACGCCCTGTGCGACGGCGACGAGGTGTACCTGGGCGGGGTCATGGAGCACATCGAGGAGGCCGGTATCCACTCCGGCGACTCCGCGTGCGCCCTGCCCCCGATCACCCTGGGCCGCAGCGACATCGAGGCCGTGCGCCGCTCCACCGTGGCGCTGGCCAAGGGCATCGGGGTCAAGGGTCTGCTGAACGTGCAGTACGCGCTCAAGGACGACGTGCTCTACGTCCTCGAGGCCAACCCGCGCGCCAGCCGCACCGTGCCGTTCGTGTCCAAGGCCACCGCGGTGCCGCTCGCGAAGGCCGCGGCCCGGATCGCCCTGGGCGCCACCATCGCCGAGCTCCGCAAGGAGGGCCTGCTCCCGGCCGAGGGCGACGGCGGCTACGCGCCGATCGACGCCCCGGTCGCGGTGAAGGAGGCCGTGCTGCCGTTCCACCGCTTCAAGCGGCCCGACGGCACCGGCATCGACTCGCTGCTCTCGCCGGAGATGAAGTCCACCGGCGAGGTCATGGGCATCGACGCCGATTTCGGCACCGCCTTCGCCAAGAGCCAGACCGCCTCCTACGGTTCGCTGCCGACCGAGGGCTCGGCCTTCGTCTCGATCGCCAACCGCGACAAGCGGGCCATGGTGTTCCCGGTCAAGCGCCTGCACGACCTCGGGTTCCGCATCCTGGCCACCGAGGGCACCGCGGAGATGTTGCGCCGCAACGGTATTCCGTGCGAGGTGGTGCGCAAGCACTCCGACGCGGCGTCCGAGGATCAGGCCAGCATCGTGGACATGATCAAGGACGGGGAGGTCGACATCGTCTTCAACACCCCGTACGGCAACAACGGCCCGCGTGTCGACGGCTACGAGATCCGCACCGCCGCGGTGAGCGCGAACATCCCGTGCATCACCACGGTCCAGGGCGCGGCCGCGGCCGTGCAGGGCATCGAGGCCACCATCAACGGCGGCATCGGCGTGCGGTCCCTGCAGGAACTCCACGCCACCCTCCGGGGCTGATCGCGTGACGAGTTTCGGTGTGCGGCTGCGGGATGCGATGCGCGAGCACGGACCCGTCTGTGTCGGTATCGACCCGCATCCGCCGCTGCTGCGGTCCTGGGGCCTGAGCGAGGACGCCGACGGCCTGGAGGCGTTCGCCGAGATCTGCGTCGAGGCGTTCGTCGGCCGGGTGGCCCTGGTCAAACCGCAGGTGGCGTTCTTCGAGACCTACGGTTCGGCCGGAATCGCGGTGCTGGAGAACACGATCTCGGTGCTGCGGGCGGCGGGCACCCTGGTGCTCGCCGACGCCAAGCGCGGCGACATCGGCTCCACCATGGACGCCTACGCGCACGCCTGGCTCGGCGACGGCCCGCTCGCCGCCGACGCGGTCACGGTCTCGCCGTACCTCGGATTCGGTTCCCTGGCACCGGCTCTGGACCTGGCGCGGGCCAACGGCCGCGGCGTGTTCGTGCTGGCCGCCACCTCCAATCCGGAAGCGGCGGAACTGCAGACGATCACCGGGCCCGACGGCCGCACGATCGCCCAGCGCATGGTCGACGACGCCGCCGCGCAGAACGCCGGAGCCGAATTCGGTTCCGCCGGTGTGGTTGTCGGCGCGACCCTGACGGTCGCACCCGACCTGAGCGAGCTCAACGGCCCCATCCTGATGCCCGGCGTCGGCGCGCAGGGCGGGGGAGCGGAGTCGATCCGCGCCCTGGTCCCCGAACGTGATCTGGGCGCGGTGCTGCCCAACGTCTCGCGCGAGGTGCTCAAGGCCGGCCCGTCGGTCTCGGCCCTGAAGGATCAGGTGCACCGCTTCGCGCAGGAGTTCGCCTTCCTGCAGCACTGAACCGCATGAATACCGGCCCGCCCGCGCATCGACCTCGACGCGCGGGCGGGCTTGTGCGTGCCGTCCATCGGACCGCGTCCCCGGACCGAGCCGAGCCCGTCCGGCCGGGCCGGATATCCGCCCTGATCGCCCGTCTGGGGCCGCTGAATGGGTGAAACGCCCGGGAAGTCGTTTCGGTGAGGTTTCACCCGTCTGTGGGGGCTCCAGGCCGGTCAACATGCCCCCGCATCGCCGTTCCCCGGTCCTACCTGCGGCGGAATCGAGTGTTCGAATCGTGTTCGAATGTCCGGGGTGATGCGCGACACGCGGTGCTGAATCGCGCGACACGCCGAGAAAATCGAGAAAGTTCCAGGTCGGATGATTACAGGTCGGTCACGGTCTGAATCGGACATCCGACCGGGGCTCCCGAACCGGCCTCCGGAGCCGAAAAACCGCTGGCCACAAGGACTTTCGTGGTACCGCCGCGCCGGAACCGCCGCCCGGTGCGAACCGACCCCGGGCGATGTGCATTCGGTGAGGTCGTGCCCGGAATCACGCGCTGACCTGGGGGGTGGGTTCGCAATCGCCAGGCGTCGTGGGTACGGTCGCTGAGACCGCCGGGTTAGTCCCGGCGGGAGAACATGCAATGAACGATGAGACGGAGGAACCGTGGCCCTTCCCCAGCTGACCGACGAGCAGCGCGCTGCTGCTTTGGAGAAGGCGGCAGCCGCCCGGCGCATCCGGGCGGAGCTCAAGGAGCGCCTGAAGCGTGGCGGTACCGACCTGAAGACGGTCCTTGCTGATGCCGAGAAGGACGAAGTTCTCGGCAAGATGAAGGTGTCGGCTCTGCTCGAGGCTCTGCCGAAGGTAGGCAAGGTCAAAGCTGCCGAAATCATGAGCGAACTGGAAATCGCTCCCACTCGCCGCCTGCGCGGACTCGGTGACCGGCAGCGCAAGGCGCTGCTTGCCCGGTTCGACTTCAGCGCCGAATAATCCGAGGGTGGTCGAACACACTCGGAAGGGTCGACTGGTAGTCCTGGTCGGTCCCTCGGCCGTCGGCAAGTCCACCGTCGTGCGCTGCGTGCGCGAACGACTGCCCGAATTGGTATTCAGTGTGTCGGCCACCACCCGGGCCCCCCGGCCCGGAGAGGTGGACGGTCGCGACTACCGATTCGTCACCCGTGAGGAGTTCGACGCCATGATCGCGGCGGACGAACTGCTCGAATGGGCCGACATCCACGGTGGACTGCAGCGGTCGGGAACCCCGGCCGCACCTGTGCGCGCAGCGCTCGCGACCGGTCACCCGGTCCTGATCGAGGTGGACCTCGAAGGCGCCCGCTCGATCCGCAAGGCCATGCCGGAAGCCCAACTGGTCTTCCTGGCCCCGCCCAGCTGGGAAGAACTGGTCGCCCGGCTGACCTCGCGAGGCACCGAATCGCCCGAGGTCATCGAGCGCAGGCTGCAAACCGCCAAGACCGAATTGGCGGCCTGTGACGAGTTCGACATCGTCATAGTGAACGACGAGGTGACGACCGCCTGTGAGCAGTTGGTATCCTTGTTCGTTAGCACAATTTCGAGGTAGTACTCGAAGAACCACGGCTCATCTTCGAAGTGAGCCGTTCGGTTCGAACAACCAGCCACCTTCCGAACAACCCCGCAGGAGCCTTCCTAGTGAGTACGGATTTGAAGACCGCGGCCATCTACGACACTCCGATCGGCCTGACCAACCCGCCGATCGATGAACTGCTGGAGCGGACCTCGTCCAAGTACGCGCTGGTCATCTACGCGGCCAAGCGGGCCCGGCAGATCAACGATTACTACAACCAGCTCGGCGACGGCATTCTCGAATACGTCGGCCCGCTGGTCGAGCCGGGTCTGCAGGAGAAGCCGCTCTCGGTGGCCATGCGCGAGATCCACGCCGACCTGCTGGAGCACTCCGAAGGCGAATAAGCCCTCGGCAGAGCAGAAGGCAAGGCAATTCTCTACGGCGCTGGAGGCGTAGTGACGACACAATCCACCCGGGGCATGCGATGACCCGGGTCATCGTCGGTGTCGGCGGCGGTATCGCCGCGTACAAGAGTTGCGCCCTCGTGCGCCGGTTCACCGAAACCGGGCACGAGGTGCGTGTCATTCCCACCGAGTCGGCATTGAACTTCGTCGGCAAGGCCACGTTCGAGGCGCTGTCCGGACATCCCGTGCACACCGGTGTTTTCGCCGATGTGCCGGAGGTCCCGCACGTGCGACTCGGCCAGGAGGCCGATCTGGTGGTCATCGCTCCCGCGACGGCCGATCTCATGGCGCGCGCCGCATCCGGCCGCGCGGACGATCTGCTCACCGCGACACTTCTCACCGCCCGATGTCCGATCCTGTTCGCGCCCGCGATGCACACCGAGATGTGGGAGCATCCCGCGACGCAGGCGAACGTGGCGACCTTGCGTGCACACGGGGCCATCGTCCTGGAACCCGCGCACGGACGGCTCACCGGAGCCGACACCGGCGCCGGGCGGCTGCCCGAACCGGAGGAGATCTTCGGATTCGCGACCCTGCTGCTCGAGCGCGCCGACGCCATCCCGCGTGATCTCGTGGGCAAGCGCGTCGTCGTCTCGGCCGGCGGTACCCGCGAACCGCTGGATCCCGTGCGGTTCCTGGGCAATCGCAGCTCCGGCAAGCAGGGGTACGCCATCGCGCGGCTCGCCGCCCAGCGCGGCGCGCAGGTCACGCTCATCGCGGGCAACACCGCGGGGCTGGCCGTGCCGGCCGCCGTCGAGGTGGTGAACGTGACCACCGCCGAGCAGTTGAAGGTCGCGGTCGACAAGCATTCGATCGGCGCGGACGCGGTCATCATGGCCGCGGCGGTCGCCGACTTCCGGCCGGTGAACGTCGCGGCGGCGAAGATCAAGAAGGGCGCCAACGAGCCCAACTCGATCGAGCTCGCCAAGACCCCGGACATCCTCGCGGGGCTGGTGCAGTCCCGGCGCGAGGGGCAGCTGGCGGGCACCGCCATCGTCGGCTTCGCGGCCGAGACCGGTGACGAGCACGCCGATGTGCTGACCCACGCGCGAGCCAAGCTGGCGCGCAAGGGATGTGACCTGCTGGTGGTCAACGCGGTCGGCGAGGGCAAAGCCTTCGAGGTCGACCACAACGACGGCTGGCTGCTCGGCGCGGACGGCACCGAGATCGCGCTCGATCACGGTTCCAAGGCGCTGCTGGCGAGCCGGGTGCTCGACGCGCTCGGCCCGCTGCTGCGCTGAGGCGCGGACCGCGACACACCGAACGGTAGGGCCGTCGACGCCGACGGCCTACTGTCTGAGCCACAATCCTTGGGGCATATGGGCGTGCTCGCCCTGTGACCCATGGTTTGGTAATAGTCTGAAACAAGGGGTTGTGCGGTGGCGCGAAGCCGCCACCGTCACAGGCCGATACGAGAAACCCGTTGAGGGAGAGGGAATAACTGTGCGCACGACTGGCAGCCGCCTATTCACGAGTGAGTCCGTGACCGAGGGTCATCCGGACAAGATCTGTGATGCCATCAGCGATTCCATCCTCGACGCCTTGCTCGCGGCCGACCCGCGCAGCCGGGTCGCGGTGGAGACCCTGGTGACCACCGGCCAGGTGCACGTGGCCGGTGAGGTCACCACCTCGGCGTACGCCGACATCCCGACCATCGTTCGCGAGAAGGTCCTGGAGATCGGATACGACTCCTCCGCAAAGGGTTTCGACGGCGCCTCCTGCGGCGTGAACGTCGCGATCGGCGCGCAGTCGCCCGATATCGCGCAGGGCGTGGACACCTCGCACGAGGCCCGCGTCGGCGGCGAGGACGACGCCATCGCGCGTCAGGGCGCGGGCGACCAGGGCCTGATGTTCGGCTACGCCACCATCGAGACCCCCGAGCTCATGCCGCTGCCGATCTCGCTGGCGCACAAGCTGTCGCGCCGCCTGACCGAGGTCCGCAAGTCCGGCGTGCTGCCGTACCTGCGTCCCGACGGCAAGACCCAGGTCACCATCGAGTACGAGGGCGACATCCCCAAGCGCCTGGACACCGTGGTCATCTCCACCCAGCACGCGGCCGATATCGACCTGGACAACCTGCTGACCCCGGACATCCGGGAGAAGGTCGTCGACTCGGTGCTGTCCGAGCTGCAGCTGCCCAACCCGCTGGACGTGTCCAACGTGCGCCTGCTGGTCAACCCGACCGGCAAGTTCGTGCTGGGCGGCCCGATGGGTGACGCCGGCCTGACCGGTCGCAAGATCATCGTCGACACCTACGGCGGCATGGCCCGCCACGGCGGCGGCGCGTTCTCCGGCAAGGATCCGTCGAAGGTCGACCGCTCGGCCGCCTACGCGATGCGCTGGGTCGCCAAGAACGTCGTCGCGGCCGAGCTGGCCGAGCGCGTCGAGGTGCAGGTCGCCTACGCCATCGGCAAGGCGGCGCCCGTGGGTCTGTTCGTGGAGACCTTCGGCACCGAGCGCATCGACCCGTCCAAGATCTCCGCGGCCATCGCCGAGGTCTTCGACCTGCGTCCGGGCGCGATCATTCGCGATCTGGACCTGCTGCGCCCGATCTACGCGCCCACCGCCGCGTACGGCCACTTCGGCCGCACCGACGTGGACCTGCCCTGGGAGCGCACCGACCGCGCGGACAAGCTGCGCGCTGCCGCCGGTCTGTAATTGACCGACACCGGACCGGCGGCGGGACGCCCCATCGCGCGGGTGCTCCCGCTGCTGGAACCGGCCCATCTCGATCGGGACTTCGACTATCTGGTCCCCCCGGAGATGGATGAGATCGCCCAACCGGGCGTGCGCGTGCGCGTGCGGTTCTCCGGCCGCGTCGTGGACGGCTACATCCTCGAACGCCTCGAGAAGACCGACCACACCGGCCGCCTCGTCCGCCTGGACCGCGTGGTCTCCAGCGAACGCGTCCTCACCCCCGAGATCCTGCGCCTGGTGACCGCGGTCGCCGCCCGCTACGCCGGGACCCGCGCCGACGTCCTGCGCCTGGCCATCCCGCCCCGCCACGCGAAGGTGGAAACCGAAGGGCCGGACGGCTCGACGAAGGTCACCAAGGCCCGCAAGGCGGCAGCCAAGAAACCCAAGCCCGCGCGCGCGAGCTTCGACGACGAGCCGGTGCTCCTCGACGAGCTCGACGACGATTCGTTCCCCGCCGCGGCCAAATCGTCCGGCGGCACAGAAGATTCATCATCCCCTCACCTGCCGGACACCGCGCCCGGCGCCGAAGAGTCTGTCGCACAATCCATTCGACCCGTCGATTCGAGTCGACCGTCCGCGACACTGGCTCCGACCTGCGACGACGATTCGGGCGATGGCAGTCCCTCCGTCGCCGTGAGCTCGTCCCACCCCGCGGGCAGCATCACCGAGCAGGTCGACATGCCTGTGGCGGAACAGCATTCACGCGCTGCCGCTCCCGCGCAGACGGAACAAGCTCCTGAGACACCTGACCCGGGCGCGTCGATCCACCCCGACGACAGTGTGAACTCTTCAACGGAACGGTTCGAGACCGACTCCCGTGAGACCGCCGCCCATCCGGCGGCCAGCAGTGCGCGGCAGGCGGAAGCCGACGCCTCGACCGAAGTCGGCGCATCGACCGCAGCGCAGGGTGTGCCCGATGCGACAAGGAACTCGGCTAGCTCACCGCGGCTCGAATCGGTTGCTGTGGAACCAGTTTCGATTCGGGGCGACCGAGGGGTGGCTACCGGCTCGGCCGCCGGACGTGTGCTGGAGGGCGCGGCATCGTCAGGCGGTGCCGCGGCCGGGGGAGGGGGCGCGGCGGAGGCCGTGGAGACATCCGGGAACGGTTCGCCGGTGCCGGGCTCGGCGGGCGAGGGCGGGGCGGTTGCGGACGCTGGTGACCGCGGCGGGGAAGAAGCTGGGGCCGTTGAGGTTTCGGGTGTAGACGTGGCCGGGTTGTATCCCGGCTGGGGTCGGTACGTGCACGGGCACTCGTTTGTGGGAGCGCTGGCGGCGGGGCGGGGGCCGCGGGCGGGGTGGCAGGCGCTGCCGGGGGAGGAGTGGGCCGGGCGGCTCGCGGAGCTGGCGGCCGTGACGGTGGGGAGCGGGCGCAGCGCGATCCTCATGGTGCCGGATCAGCGGGATCTGGAGCGGGTGCTGGCGGAATGTGTTGCGCTGGTGGGGGAGTCGGCGGTCGGGCTGGCGGCGGGGCTGGGGCCGTCGGCGCGGTACCGGCGGTGGCTGGCGGCGTTGCGGGGGACGGCGCGGGTCGTGGTGGGGACCCGGAGCGCGGTGTTCGCGCCCGTCAAGGATCTCGGGCTGATCGCGCTGTGGGACGACGGGGACGACACGTACGCCGAGCCGCGGTCGCCGTACCCGCACGCTCGGGAGGTGGCCATGCTGCGGGCGCACGAGACCGGGGCCGCGTTCGTGGCCGGGGGATTCGCGCGCACGGCCGAAGTGCAGGCCATCGTCGAATCCGGTTGGGCGCATGACCTTCTCGCCGAGCGCGCGCTGCTGCGGCAGGTCATGCCGCGCATCATCGCGCCCGGCGACAGCGACGCCGCCCTCGAACGCGATCCCATGGCCAAGGCGATCCGCATCCCGGGCGCGGCCTTCCTGGCCGCCCGCAAGGCCCTCGCCGCCGGCGAACCCGTCCTGGTCCAGGTACCCCGCCGCGGCTACATCCCCGCCCTGTCCTGCTCGAAGTGCCGCACCCCCGCCCGCTGCCGCCACTGCAACGGTCCCTTGGCGCTGCCGGATGATTCCCCTGTGCCCCAGTCGAATCGCGCCGGTCGCCGCGCCGCCGCCCAGCCCGACGGCCGACCGAGCGCGCGCTCCGGTACGCCCGGGCGCGACCGCCCCGGCGCGACCGCCGGGGATCAGCTCGGCATGCCCGGCATGCATCCCTCCGACGATTCGGCCGGGCATCGACGCGGAACATACGGCGGTGACCCGGCGCACGGTGGCGATGGGACCGGGCGCGACGGGATGTACGGGGATTCGGCACCGGGCCCAAACCCCGGCCGAGAGCGGGGCCGGGCGGGGCTGACCTCCGCTCGGGACGGGGTGGCCGGGGCGCACAGTCCCGCGTGCCGGTGGTGCGGGATCACCGAGGCCGCATTCCGTTGTGGCGCCTGTGGTTCGCGGGCCCTGCGGGCCGTGGTCATCGGGGCCGCGCGGACGGCGGAGGAGCTGGGGCGTGCGTTCCCCGGGGTGCCGGTGCGCGGCTCGGGCGGGGCGTCGGTGCTGAACACCGTGCCGGAGGGGCCGCAGGTCGTGGTGTCCACCATCGGGGCGGAGCCGACGGTCGCCGGCGGGTACGGGGTGGCCATGCTGCTGGACGGGTGGGCGCTGCTGGGGCGGGCGGATCTGCGCGCGGCCGAGGACACCCTGCGCCGGTGGATGTCGGCCGCCGCGCTGGTGCGGGCGGGCGGGCAGGCGTTCGTCATGGCGGACAGCGGATTGCCGACCGTCTCGGCGCTGGTGCGCTGGGATCCGGTGGGGCACGCCCACTTCGAACTCGAGGAGCGCACCGAGGTGCGGTTCCCGCCGGCGGTCCGGCTGGCCGCCATCGACGGCACCGCCGACTCGATCGCCGAATTGCTCACCCAGGCACAGCTTCCCGACCAGGTCGAGGTGCTCGGCCCGGTGCCGCTCCCGCCCGGCGCGCGAAAACCCTTCTCCTCCGGCGATTCCCCCGCCGAGGTCGAGCGCATGATCCTGCGCGTGGACCGCGCCGGCGGCACGGCCCTGTCCCGCGCCTTGGTTGCGGCCCAGGCGGTGCGCAGCACCCACAAGTCCGACGATCCGTTGCGCGTCCAGATCGACCCGATCGACATCGGCTGACCTCGCCTCGCGCGCTCTCTGACCCGCGCGAACCAGTGCCGCGCTCACCCCGCGGCTCGGCCGTCCGCGAATTGCCCACTGTCGGTCGGTGGCACTCCACGACCGCCCGCACACTCGAGACCACGTCGCGCGCGGCCGCCTCAGCGGAAGGCGTCGGCCACGTACTTCGCCCAGTCGGCGTAGCTGGTGGCCGGTCGGCCCAGGACTCGTTCGACATCGGGGCTCACCCGCTGTTCGGCCGGGGTGGGGGAGCCGAGGATCGTCAGGGTGTGGTCGGCGACCGACTCGGGCATGAGCTTCTGCAGTTCGACCCGCGCCTGCTCGGGGGTGAGCTCGGTGAACCCGACCGGCTCCCCGAGTGCCGCGGCGAGCGCCGCCGCCTGGTCGCGCGGGGTCACGACCGCGGGACCCGTCACCGTGTACGCCCGGCCGTGATGCCCATCCTCGCGCAGGGCCGCGACGGCGACGGCCGCGATGTCGAACGGCGCCACCACCGGCAGCCCGACGTCGCCGAAGGGCGCGGGCACGAACCGTCCGGTGCGCACCGGTTCGATCCAGGCGAAGGAATTGCTCGCGAACCCGCCCGGCCGCACGACGGTCCATTCCAGGTCCGAGGCCGCGAGCGCCCGCTCGAAGGCGATGAGCCGGGCGTACCCGGGGCTGTCCGGCCGGGTCGCCGCACCCTGCGAGGACAGCAGCACCACGCGCCGAACGCCCTGTGCGGCAACGGTGTCGATCACCGCACGGGGGTCGGGCCCGCCCACCAGTTGCGCACCGGCGATCAGCAGGAACATCGTGTGCGCTCCCGTCACCGCCGCCGCCAGGCTCGCCGGGTCGCCGACGTCTCCACGGCGGTGCTCGACGCCCTCCGGCAGGTTCACCGGCATCTCGCCGCGCGAAACGGCCACCACCTTCTCCCCGGCCTGCGCGAGCAGGCTCACCACGATGCCGCCGACATTTCCGGTTGCTCCGGTCACCACGATCATTGCTTCGAACTCCTGAGTTAGTTGGCTGACTCAACAGAAGATAGGCTATTCGACCGGCCGTTGTCTATAGTCAGTCGCATGACTAACTCAGTGCCGGGTGGTGCGACAGCGAAGCCGGCGCCCCGGCCGGGCAAGCGGGAACGGCTCGCCGGCGCGGCGGCGAAGGTGTTCCACGAGCAGGGTGTGGAGAAGACCACGATCGCCGACATCGCCCGGGTCGCGGACGTGCCGGTCGGCAACGTGTACTACTACTTCAAGACCAAGGATCAGCTGATCCAGGCGGCGATCGGCGCGCACGAGCGCACGCTGAAGGACGTTATCGCCGAGCTCGAGCGGCTGGAATCGCCGGGGGAGCGGTTGCGGGCGCTGATCCGGGGTTGGATCGACCAGCGTGATCTCGCGGCCCAATTCGGTTGTCCCTCGGGAACTCTCGCGACCGAGCTGGACAAGCGCTCCGACGGCCTGGAACGCGAACTCGCCGCGGTGATGCGCGAGCTGCTGAAGTGGATCGAATCGCAGTTCGCCGCCATGGGCCGCGCCGACGCGGGGGAGCTGGCCGTCGCGCTGTTCGCCTCGTATCAGGGTATTTCCCTGCTCGCCAACACCTTCCGGGATCCGGACATGATGGCGGCCGAAGGCGAGCGGCTGCTGCGCTGGGTCGATTCCCTGTAGCCGGGGTGCGGGAGGGAACTCAGGTGTGCGCGGGCTGTGCCGCGCGCACGCTCCAGCGCCGATCCTCCCGAACGATCCGCACCGGATGGTCGAACGCCGCGCCGATGTGCTCGGTGGTGATCACGGCGTCGACCGGCCCGGCCGTGCGAATCCGGCCCGCGCGCAACAGCACCGCGTGTGTCGTGCCCGGCGGCAACTCCTCCAGGTGATGGGTGACCAGCACGGACGCCAGCTCCGGATGCGCGCGCTGCAGCGCGTCGATTCGTTCGAGCAACTGCTCACGCCCGGCGAGGTCGAGGCCGGTCGCTGGTTCGTCCAGCAGGAGCAGGCGCGGGCTGGGCATGAGCGCCCGGGCGATGAGAGCGCGTCCGCGCTCGCCCTGGGACAGGATCGGCCATGCTGCGTCCCGGCGGTGCGACAGGCCGAGCAGGTCGACGAGTTCCGCGGCGCGAGCGAGCTGTTCGGGGCTGGGCCGCCAACGCGGTACGGGCTCAGCGGTATTCGTCGCCCCCGTGAGCACGACCTCGTGCACGGTCAGCGGGCTGCGCGGGGTGTGGCGCGGGTCGACGTGCCCGATGGCGGTGCGCAGCGCGCGCATGTCCACGCGGCCGAGTCGATTGCCGAGGACTTCGACCGTGCCCCGGGTGGGGTGTTCGAACGCGCCGAGCATGCGCAGGAGGGTGGTCTTCCCGGCCCCGTTCGGACCCAGTAGCGCCCAGTGCTCACCGCTGCGTACGGTGAGGGAAACCCCCTGCAGTAGGGCATTTCCCTCACGAACGACGTCGACGGCGTCGACCTGGAGCACGGTGGAGTCCGACATGACCACCACCGTAGCAAACTCCTCAGACAAGTAGAGGACTACCCGTTTGCCAAAAAGATAGCTGCAAGTGTGCTGTGTATCGTGGCGACATGGCGATCGACGCGGTGTTATTCGACTTCTCCGGCACGATCTTCCGATTGGAGGACGAGCGTTTTCGCGAAGCGGAGCTGACCCATGCCGACGGGCGTGATCTGAGCGCCCACGAGGTCGCCGATATCGTCCGGGCCATGACCGCGCCCGTCGAGCAGTTCGTCGAGCTCGACGCGGAAGGTCAATACGCCTGGGAGAACCGGGATTTGGATCCGGCCCTGCATCGCGCCGCCTACCTGCAAGTGCTCGAGCGCTCGGGCGTGCCCGCGTTCCCGGCCCGCCAGCTCTACGAACTCATCCTCGACCCGCTCGCCTGGACGCCGTATCCGGACACCGGTGAGGTGCTCCGGGCGCTGCACGAATGCGGGATCAAGATCGCCGTGGTCAGCAACATCGCTTTCGATCTGCGCCCCGCGCTGGCGAGCCGGGGATGGGATCGATATATCGGCTATTTCGCGCTGTCCTTCGAACTCGGCGCGATCAAACCCGACCGTCGTATCTTCGACGCCGCGCTCGATCGGCTCGGCGTCGCCCCGGAGAACGCGCTCATGGTCGGCGACAGCCTCGAGGCCGACGGCGGCGCGACCGCGCTCGGCTGTGAATTCGAGCTGGTCGAGCCGTTGCCGACGACGGATCGCCCGAGTGCGCTGCGGGACGTCCTGATCAAGCACGACCTGGTCGACCGCCCCGCCTGAAAAATCCGAACCGGCAGGTTCGTGTCTCGCGACACACTTGCCTTGGATAGATTGTCGATATATCGTCGATAGCGTCAAGAGCAACGTTGAAGCCTGAGGAGGCACGCCATGGAACACATGGACAACACTGAGCGGGGCCGCGGCCCCTGGCGGCGTCTGCGCGCGGAAGAGCAGCAGGGCCCCGAACATCCGCGGATGCGTCGTGGCGGCCCGCGTGGACACGGTCCGCGCGAGCACGGCCCGCATCGGCACGGTGGCCGCGGCCACGGTTTCGGCCCGGACTTCGGTCCCGGCGGTTTCGGTCCCGGCGGCCCGCACTTCGGCCGCGGTCGCGGTCGCGGTGGCCGCGGCCGGCGCGGAGATGTGCGTGCCGCGATTCTCCTGCTCCTGGCCGAGCGGCCCATGCACGGCTACGAGCTGATCCAGCAGATTCGCGAACGCAGCGAGGATGTCTGGCGCCCGAGCCCGGGCTCGATCTACCCCGCGCTGGCGCAGCTCGAGGACGAGGGTCTGGTCCTGATCGAGAAGGTGGCGGGCCGAAAGACGGCCAAGCTCACCGAATCCGGTACCGCGTACCTCGAGGCCAATCGCGCCGAGCTGGGCGATCCCTGGCAGGAGGTCAAGGACAACGTCGGTGATCAGGCGCTGGATCTGCGCGGGCTCGTCGGCCAGCTGATGGGTGCGGTGGCCCAGGTCGCGGCGGTCGGTTCCCCGGCCCAAGCGGCAAAGGCCGCAGAGGTTCTCACCGAGGCGCGGCGGTCCCTGTACCGAATCCTCGCCGAAGACGACACACCCGAAAAGTAGTGGGAAAGAAACACCCCGTTCGACACCGCGTTGTGACACTTCACAAGTCATCATTTGACGATGGGAATGTGGAGGAGCCGGACGCGGAGAACGCTGCGTGGCGTCGCGCCGGTCGGGGTAGTGCTGCTGGGTGTGCTGGCGGGCGCGGGGGCGCCGATGCAATCGGGTACGGCGTTCGCCGCGCCTGCCACTCGTCCGGCACTGGTACCGGTGGGATCCGGGCCGATTCAAAGTGATCATCTCGGCGCGGCACGGTATTTGAAGGACAATCCGAACGCCGCGCCCGCGGGGGCCAACAACTTCGACTGCAAGCCGACCGCCGACCATCCGCGGCCGGTGGTGCTGGCGCACGGCACCGATTCCTCGGCCTACTCCGACTGGTCCGCCATCGCGCCGCAACTCGCCGGCGCGGGCCTGTGCGTCTTCGCGCTCAATTACGGCGGCAAGGTCGACGCGGAGAGCTTCGGCACCGAGGACGTCTTCGAAAGTTCCGCTCAGATAGGCGGATTCGTCGATCAGGTGCTCGCCGCCACCGGGGCGGCCCAGGTGGACATCGTGGGCTTCTCCCAGGGTGCGAGCGTCACCCGGTACTACATCAACAAGCTCGGCGGTGCGCCGAAGGTCGGGCACTGGATCGGTCTGGCCTCACCCAGCTACGGCGGCATCATGTACGGGCTGGTTCCGGTCGCGGAGAACGCGCCGGTGCTGTTCGATCTGGCCGAGCTGGCGAGTTCGGAGGCCGCCGTTCAGCAGGCCGCGGGATCGCCCTTCATCACCGCGCTCAACGCGGGCGGGGACACCGTGCCGGGTGTGCGCTACACCACGATCGGCAGCACGGTGGATGAAATGATCCAGCCGAACGCCAATATCGCGCTGCACGGCGCCGGTGCGACCAACATCGTGCTGCAGAATTTGTGCGCCGATGATCTGACCGGGCATTTCCACATGGTGTACGACCCGTATGTGCAGCAGTTGGTGCTCGGGCTGCTCGATCCGGCGCACGCCGCGGCGCCGGTCTGCGCGCCAGTGGCGCTGGGTACCGGCATCAAGGAAGTGGTCCTGGCAGCGCATTCCTGATCGCCGCGGCACGGTGTGCGGCGTGGCGGTTCGGTCGTATCCGTAAAATGGGGCGACCGCATTCGCTCACGACCGGGAGTTGCTCGTGACCATCCAGCCTGTCCGCCTGTTCGGCGATCCGATTCTGCGCGCCCGCGCGGCGGAGGTCTCCACGTTCGATGTGCAGGTGCGCCAGCTGGTCGCCGACCTGCTCGACACCATGTACGAGAGCGGCGGCGTCGGGATGGCGGCGCCGCAGATCGGGGTCGGGCTCCGGGTGTTCGTCTACGACACCGGTGAGGCCAAGGGGCATCTGATCAACCCCGTCTTCGAGGTGATCGGCGACGAGACCCAGACCGGGCCCGAGGGTTGCCTGTCGATTCCCGGCGTGCGCGAGGACGTCACCCGGGCGCAGACGGTGATCGCGCGCGGTGTCGACATGGACGGCGCCGCAGTGGAATTCCGGGCCGAGGGGCTGCTGGCGCGCTGCGTGCAGCACGAGACCGATCACCTCGACGGGACGCTGTTCCTGCAGCGGCTGGATCCGGCCACCCGCAAGGAGGCGATGCGGACGCTGCGTGAATCGTCTTGGTTCACACAGGGAATCACGGTGCTGGCCGCCTCGGAGATCGGTGGCGGCCGCACCCGGGAACGGAGTCGCTGATGCGTTTGGTCTTTGCCGGAACCCCCGCCCCGGCGGTTCCCTCGCTGCGCCGGCTGATCGAGTCCGCGAACCACGAGGTGGTGGCGGTGGTCACCAGGCCGGACGCGGTCGCCGGGCGCGGGCGCAAGGTCACCCGCTCGCCGATCGGGCAGCTCGCCGACGAACACGGGATTGCGGTGTTCACCCCGCGCAAGCCGTCCGAACCGGACTTCGTCGAACAGCTCACCGCGCTCGCGCCGGACTGCTGCCCGGTGGTCGCCTACGGCGCGCTGCTGCCGGAATCGGTGCTGGCCATCCCCAAGCACGGCTGGATCAACCTGCACTTCTCGCTGCTGCCCGCCTGGCGCGGCGCGGCGCCGGTGCAATCGGCCATTCTCGCCGGTGACGAGATCACCGGCGCGTCCACCTTCCTGATCGAGAAGGGCCTGGACACCGGCCCGGTGTTCGGGACCGTCACCGAGCGGGTCCGCGTCACCGATACCTCGGGCGTGCTGCTCGAGCGGCTCGCCGAAAGCGGCGCGCAGCTGCTGGAATCCACCCTGGACGGGCTGGAGGCCGGTGCGCTGCAGGCGGTTCCGCAGTCCACCGACGGTATTTCCTACGCTCCCAAGGTGGAAGCCGAGGCCGGGCACGTGCGCTGGGACGAACCCGCCCTGGCGATCTCCCGCCGCATCCGCGCGGTCACCCCGAGCCCCGGCGCCTGGACCGAGGTCGACGGCAAGCGCGTCAAACTCGGCCCCGTCGAACTGGTGGAGGAAACCCTCCCCGAACGCGCTATCGAGGTCCGCAAGACGGGCGTCTTCATCGGCACCGCGACCACCGCCGTCCGCCTCACCGAGGTCCAACCCCAAGGAAAGCGCATGATGCCTGCCCTCGACTGGGCGCGCGGCGCCCGCCTCCAGCCCGGCGCGGTGGTCGAATGACCCCCTCCGATCGCGGAGACACCCCCGGCGAGCCTCGGCGCTCCGCCAAACCCCCCAAGCGCGACTGGCGCCCCCGCGCCCAGAACAACCCGTACCGCACCAGCGACAACGCCGGTGACGGCGGTCGCCCCGCGGCCCAGGGCGATGCGCGCCGCGCGCCCGGCTCTTCCGGCGCGCCGCTGCGCGGTGGTCGCGGCGCGGACGCGCGTGGCAAGTGGGACTACACCCCCGCCGAGGGGCGCGACCGAGCCGGTTCGAGCGGAAGCGGTGGCAATCGTGCTGCGGCGCAGGGCGATCAGCGCCGCACCGGCGGGTCGTCGGGCGCGCCGCTGCGCGGTGGTCGTGGCGCGGACGCGCGTGGCAAGTGGGACTACACCCCCGCCGAGGGGCGTCCCCGCGGCGGTGCGCCGACGGGAAGTCGCGGTGGCGACAACCGCCCGCGCTCGGCCGATGGCGGCGCTCGCTACGACGACGGCGGATCCCGCTCGGCCGGTGCCGCACGTTCGGCGGGTGCGGGTTCGCGTGCCGGTGGGCAAGGGCGTCGCGACGACTCCGGATTCGGCACGGGCGCAACGCGTTCGAGCGGTCAGGCGGCGGAGCGTGGCGATTCGCGCCGGGTATCGGGTGGCGAGCGCGGGCCGGACGGCACGACGTCGGCACCGAAGCGATCCACGGGCGCGAATGCCGGTGCGTCGCGGCGGGACGGCGCTCCTGATCGTGGGGAGGGCGGCAAGGCGCGATCCACCGCGGCCTCGGGGCGCGACGGCGGTGGGCCGAAGCGTGGGAGCGGGGACAAGAAGTCCGTCGGCGCGGGTAAGAGCGGCGGGCAGGCGCGCGGCAAGCGCGCCGACGGCGTGAGCGCCGACGGGGCGGCCGGCAAGCGGAAGCCCGTGGGAGAGCGTGGGTCCGCGGACACGACCGGGCTGGACCCGGTGCGGGTGGTCGCGCGGGACGTGTTGCGCGCGGTGCGCGAGCGGGACGCCTACGCGAACCTGGTGTTGCCGGGGTTGTTGCGCGAACGCGGGATCAGCGGGCGCGACGCCGCGCTGGCCACGGAACTCACCTACGGCGCGGCGCGGTCGCTCGGGCTGCTGGACGCGGTGATCGAGGCCGGGGCGGGGCGCGCGATCGACGAGATCGACGGGCCGCTGCTGGACGCGCTGCGGCTGGGCGCCTACCAGCTGTTGCGGACGCGGATCGGGGCGCACGCCGCGGTGGACACCTCGGTCGCGCTGGTGCGGGCCGAGTTCGGGATCGGGCGGGCCGGGTTCGTGAACGCGGTGCTGCGCCGAGTCGCGGAGAAGTCCGCCCAGGAATGGGTCGACCAGCTCGCGCCGTCGGATCCGCTGGGGCACATGGCCTTCGAGTTCGCGCATCCGGTGTGGATCGCGCAGGCCTTCGCCGACGCGCTCGGCGTGCACGCCGGGGAACTGCGCGATGTGCTCGAAGCCGACGACGCGCGCCCGCTGGTGCACCTGGTCGCCCGCCCCGGCGAGATGAGCGCCGAAGAGCTGGCGCTGGTGACCGGTGGCGAGGAAGGCCGCTGGTCGCCGTACGCGGTGTACCTCGACGGCGGTGATCCCGGCAAGCTCGAGCCGGTCCGCGAGGGCCTGGCCGCGGTGCAGGACGAAGGCAGTCAGCTGGTGGCGCTCGCGGTGACCAAGGCGCCCCTCGACGGCGAGGACGGCGGCCGCTGGCTCGACCTGTGCGCGGGTCCCGGCGGCAAGACCGCGCTGCTGGGCGCCATCGCCGACATCGACGGCTTCCACATCGACGCCGTCGAACCGGCCGAACACCGCGCCGAACTGGTCCGCCAGGCCACGCGCGGGCTGCCGGTCGAGGTGCACGTCACCGACGGCCGCGACAGCGGACTCACCCCCGGCTACGACCGCGTGCTGGTCGACGCGCCGTGCACCGGTCTGGGCGCGCTGCGCCGCCGCCCCGAAGCGCGCTGGCGGCGGCAGCCCGCCGACGTGCGCGAACTGGTGACCCTGCAGCGCGAACTGCTCACCGCCGCATGGGATCTGGTCCGTCCGGGCGGCGTGGTCGTCTACTCGACCTGCTCGCCGCATCTGCCCGAGACCGTCTCGGTGGTCGCGGACATGGTGCGCCGCACCGGCGCCGAACAGCTCGACACCCGCGAACTCGTTCCCGGCGTTCCGGATCTGGGCGAGGGTCCGGGCGCGCAGCTGTGGCCGCATCGGCACGGCACCGACGCCATGTTCGTGGCCGCGCTGCGCAAACCGCGTCAGTCGCAGTAATCCGCGCCCGGGGGTGTGGGCCGCCACGCGACCCACACCCCCGCCCGCGGGGCTTCGCGGCAGTGGATGGCCATCCACTGCGGCTGCCAGTCGTCCCGGTCGGCGTTCGGGTCGCTGCGCCCGAGCACGCACGCGCCGTCCTCGTCCGGCTCCAATTCGATTGTCTCCCCGTTGACCCGAATGAATCGGCGCGGCGCTCCGGGCTCGCCGAAGCCCGTCGGCACGATGTCCAGATCACCCGCCTGGAAGCAGCACCACCACTGCGGCCGCACGTGCGCGCGCCGGCGCACCGGCTGGGCGGCCACCGATCGCAGCAGTTCGGCCAGGGCCCGGCTCTGTTCGGCGGGGGAGTAGTCGTCGGCGTTGTCCGAGCCCGGGCACAGCACCGCCGAGGTGTCCTCGGGATAGCGGTATCCGGGATCCACCCGGCCCCGCCAGCGCATCTCGGCCATGCGGGTGGTGATGGGCAGCCCGTGCCACTCCTCGTCGCACCAGGGATGCGGGCAGCGCGGAAAATCGGGATCCCCGTAGTCGTATCCGGTACACGGCTCCCCGCCGGCCAGCTGCTCGTTCACGAGCTGGTCGATCTGGTTCACAATGCGCTGATCGCGGTGTTGCCTCATGGTCCCGCCCGAGGATGCGGTACGTGCCGGACGAGAACGATCGTCGCACCGCGAACCGGGCGAGGCAAGCCCCTTACGGCGGGTCAGCCCCGCATCGGAGCGTTCACTCCCGGGCCGATTGCTCCCTAAGTCGCGCAAGGGTTTTCGCCAGAATGCGAGAGACGTGCATCTGCGAGATGCCCATCTGCTGCGCGATCTGGGTTTGAGTCATCGATTCGAAGAATCGCATCGTGAGGATGCGGCGTTCGCGTTCGGGCAGACCCGCGAGCAACGGCCGGATGGCCACGTACTCCTCGACGCGATCGAACTGCGATTCCTCCTCGCCGAGCGTGTCGAGCAGGGACGCCTCGGTGTCGCGGCCCACCGACACCGCGTCGATCGAGCTGGGCTGGTACGCGTTTCCGGCGATGACCGCCTGGGTCACCTCGTCCGGATCGATACCGAGCTGGGCGGCGATCTCCTTGGCGGTGGGCGAGCGCCCGAGCTGCTGCGACAGCGTGTCGATGGCCGAGCCGATCCGCAGGTGGGTTTCCTTGACCCGCCGCGGAACTCGCATGGCCCAGGTGTTGTCGCGGAAGTACCGCCGCACCTCGCCCATGATCGTCGGCACCGCGAAGGACAGGAAGTTGGAGCCGCGCGAAATGTCGAACCGGTCCACCGCGTGCACCAACCCGACCCGCGCCACCTGGGTCAGGTCGTCGAACGGTTCACCGCGCCCGCTGAACTTGCGGGCGATGTGGTCGGCCAGCGGTATGCAGCGCCGAATGAGCTGGGCGCGCAGAGCGGCCCGCTGCGCGGACGCCGGATCGGCGGCGGCGAGCTGCTCGAACAGACCCGCCACGTCGTCGTAGCCGGAGGCGGTGCGCACGACCTCTTCGACCTCGTCGGCGTCGACGGTCTCCTCGGCGGGTTCCTCGGATTCAGAGGAGGCGGCCGGGTCAGCGGTCAGCGGTTCGGCGCCGTTGTCGGCAGGGGCTGCGTGCTCGCCGGTCTTGCGTTCGGGTTCATCGGGGTCGTGTGCGTCGGATGGGGTGAACACGGTGTTCTCGTCGGTCACTACGCCTTCCCCCGGACCCGCCGGAACTCCACCGCCGTCGGGTAACCGGAGACCGTCGCGTCGAAGGCGCCCTGGGTGGCGTCGACCTCGTCGGACAGGGTGCGCAGTACATGCCAGCCGAAGCTGCGCTGGTCGGGCAGCCCCTCGGCGGCCGCCACGCCGCTGACCCGCACCACCAGGTCGTTCTCGCCGACGGTGAACACGCACTGCAGGCTGGTGCCGGGCGCGGCCAGCCCGATCACGGTGGAGGCGGCCTCGTCCACGGCCAGGCGGATGTCGGCGACCTCGTCGAGGGTGAAATCGCTGAGCAGCACCAGTGTTTCGGCGAGTCCGCGCACGATGGGCAACTGGGAGACGGATGCGGCGACACCGATCTCGACCGGGGTGGCACGCAGCCCTTGTTCCGCCGAAATGTTGATCACCTGCACTAGGCTACCCATTCCGGCGCCCGGCAATCAGCGCAATGGCAGCGATCGCGGTTTCCGGACGCCCTCGCGGCAGTGCCGGGTCTCGCGCGGTGCGCTGCCCGATAGACTGCCGCCTGTGTGCACTCCTACCTCGCCCTTTCAGCGGCCCGCGCCGATGATCGCCCCGTCCATCCTGTCCGCTGACTTCGCGCGTCTCGGTGACGAAGTGAAGGCGATCGAGGGGGCCGACTGGGTGCACGTGGATGTGATGGACAACCACTTCGTGCCGAACCTCACGCTGGGTCTGCCGGTGGTGCAGAGTCTGTTGAAGGCCACCGACATTCCGCTGGACTGCCACCTCATGATCGAGGATCCCGAGCGCTGGGCGCCGGGCTACGCCGAGGCGGGCGCGTACAACGTGACCTTCCACGCCGAGGCCACCGACAACCCGATCGCCGTCGCCCGCGACATCCGCGCGGCGGGCGCCAAGGCCGGTCTGTCGGTCAAGCCGGGCACCCCGATCGAGCCCTACCTGGAGATCCTGAAGGATTTCGACACCCTGCTGGTGATGAGCGTCGAGCCGGGCTTCGGCGGGCAGTCGTTCATCGCCGAGGTGCTGGACAAGGCGCGCAAGGTTCGCCGGCTGGTCGACGCGGGCGAGCTGCGCCTGGTGGTCGAGATCGACGGCGGCATCAACATGGACACCATCGAGCAGGCCGCCGAGGCGGGTATCGACTGCTTCGTGGCGGGTTCGGCGGTGTACGGCACCGCCGACCCGGCAGCCACGGTGGAAGCCTTGCGCCAGAAGGTGATCGCGGTCGAGGCCGCGTCCGCCTCCTAGTCGCTTCCCGGTCTCAGCGCTCGAGCAGCGCCGAGATCACCGACTCCAGGGGCGGCACCGCGGTGGCGCTCTCGGGAGCTCGAACCCAGGTGCGATAGCCCGTCCGCTCGTCGTCGGCGGACGGCAGCACCACCTGCGCGCCCGCGCAGGCGACCGTGGCGTAGAGCCGGAACAGCGCGGCCGAGACGGCGGTGCCGAGCCCGTCGGCACGCGTCGGGCCGGTGATGAACGTCCAGCGCCGGGCGCGGGGGTGGTGGACCACCGGACCGGCCAAATCGGCTGCGGCGAGCCGCTGTTGGACGCGTTCGCCGAGTTCGGCGGGCATGGTGATGGCGCCGTACCGGCTGCCTATCTCCAGCAGGATGTGCCGTGACGTCGGATCGATCGATGCCGGCAAATGAAATTCGCGCCGATACTGCACGCAACGAACCTCGAGTGTCGAATCGAGAAGCATCGTTGTCACACCGCACCCCTAAAAGTGTTGTCTTCCACCTGGATCCGGCCCGCGAGGGCCCAACCTTCCTGAGTTTGACTGCTGCGAGGAGCACCCGGACCGGACCTGGCCACGGGTGTGGAGACGTTCTTCGTTGAACTGCCGGCTCGCCGGAGAAGTAGAACTGCGGAGAGTTGTACAGCTGAGTAGCCGCGCTGCGGGGTAGTCGGCGCTGCGGAGCGGACCGCGGGGATGTCGAACTGCCGGGCAGTTGAACTGTGGGAATCAGCTGCATAACAATCTTGCGTCCATTTTCGCTGTGGCGCAAGAATTTGGTGTAAGCGAGTCGCGAATTGGGTACACCCGCCCGATTGGCCCGAATTAGCAAATTCGCTAAATCTGGAAATGCCCGAATTTTAATTGGTATTCGTTGGCAATCGGTCCGATTAGCCCACCTGAGGTCCGCTTCGTCGGCTTCGTCGCGCCCCGGAGTCTCGAACGCTCCAGTGAACTAGGCCGCATGTCGCCTACGACCCGGCGTCGTTAGGCTGAGGGGGAGAACCGGGCGGCATCCGCGCGCCGGGAATACCGCCCGCCGATCGGGCTGTTGCCCCGATCGGCGGGCCCGGGTACCGCGGCCGCAGGCGTAAGGGAGAGGCAGGGCATGTTCACAGGCATCGTGGAGGAGCTGGGCGAAATCGTCGCCTCCGAGCAATTGGCCGACGCGGCCCGGCTCACCATTCGCGGCCCCCTCGTCACCGTCGATGCCGGGCACGGCGATTCGATCGCGGTGAACGGCGTCTGCCTGACCGTGGTGGACGAGACCGTCGAGTCCGATGTCTTCACCGTCGACGTCATGGCCGAGACCCTGAACCGGTCCAGCATCGGCGGCCTCGGCGTCGGTTCGCGCGTCAATCTCGAGCGCGCCGCCGCCGTCAACAGCCGCCTCGGCGGTCACATCGTGCAGGGCCACGTGGACGGCACCGGCGCCGTGCTCGCGCGCACCCCCTCGGAGAACTGGGAGGTCGTGCGAATCTCGCTGCCCGACAGCATCGCCCGCTACGTCGTGGAGAAGGGCTCCATCACCGTCGACGGCATCTCGCTGACCGTGTCCGGCCTGGGCGTGGCCGACGAGGCCGCCGCCGACGGCAGCAAGGACTGGTTCGAGGTCTCGCTCATCCCCACGACGCTGGCCCTCACCACCCTGGGCTCGGCGCCGGTGGGAACCACGGTGAACCTCGAGGTCGACATCATCGCCAAGTACGTGGAAAGACTCGTTCAGCGCGGCTGAGCCTCCGATTGGCCCCGCCGGAGGCGGCGCAAATCGGGCACTGCCCTACTGTGGGTACGGCACCTAATCGAGATGGAGCACAACAGACGTGACCAGGTTCGACACCATCGAGCGCGCAGTCGCCGACATCGCCGCCGGTAAGGCGGTCGTCGTCGTCGACGACGAGGGCCGGGAGAACGAGGGCGACCTCATCTTCGCGGCGGAGAAGGCGACCCCCGAACTGGTGGCCTTCATGATCCGCTACACCTCCGGTTACATCTGCGTCCCGCTCACCGGCGACGACTGCGACCGGCTGGGCCTGCCGCCCATGTACGCCGTCAATCAGGACAAGCACGGCACCGCGTACACCGTCTCGGTGGATGCCCGGGTCGGCATCACCACCGGCATCTCGGCCGCCGATCGCGCCGCCACCATGCGCGTGCTCGCCGATCCGCAGGCCAAGTCCGACGACCTGACCCGGCCGGGCCACGTGGTTCCCTTGCGCGCCAAGGACGGTGGCGTGCTGCGCCGCGCGGGCCACACCGAGGCCGCGGTCGACCTCTCGCGCATGGCCGGGCTCAGCCCCGCCGGCGTCATCTGCGAGATCGTGAGCCAGAAGAACGAAGGCGACATGGCGCGCACCGAGGAGCTGCGCATCTTCGCCGACGAGCACGACCTGGCGCTCATCTCGATCGCCGACATGATCGCCTGGCGGCGCAAGAACGAGAAGCATGTGCGCCGGGTCGCCGAGGCCAAGATCCCGACCGCGTTCGGTGACTTCAAGGCCATCGGCTACGAGAGCGAATACGACGAGTCCGAGCACGTAGCCCTGGTCATGGGCGATATCGCCGGTGCGGACGGCAAGGGCGAGAACGTGCTGGTCCGCGTGCACTCCGAATGCCTGACCGGTGACGTGTTCGGCTCGCTGCGCTGCGACTGCGGTCCCCAGCTGAACGCCGCGCTGCAGCTGGTGGCCGACGAGGGCCGCGGCGTGGTGCTCTACATGCGCGGGCACGAGGGGCGCGGCATCGGCCTGATGCACAAGCTGCAGGCCTACCAGGTGCAGGACGAGCAGGACCTGGACACCTACGACGCCAACCTGGCCATCGGCCAGCCCGCCGACGCCCGCGACTACGGCACCGGCGCGCAGATCCTGGTCGATCTCGGCATTTCCTCGATGCGCCTGTTGACCAATAATCCGGACAAGCGCGCCGGAATCGAGGGCTACGGGCTCAGTATTACCGAGCGGGTGCAAATGCCGGTCCGTGCGAATTCGCACAATCTGCACTACCTACGCACCAAGCGGGATCGGATGGGCCACGACCTGGTCGGCCTGGACGATCTCGACCTGGGCGAGACCGCCAACTGAGCCGCACGCTGTAGTTCCTCCACACACGAAGATCGAGAAGGGCGGAAATCGATGAGCGGCACGGGCGTACCCTCGTTCGAGCTCGCGGATGCCAAGGACCTCAAGCTTGGCATCGTCGCGTCGCGCTGGCACACCACCATCTGCGACGCGCTCGTCGCCAACGCCGAGGGCACCGCCCGCGCGGCCGGGGTCTCCGACATCACCATCGTCCGGGTCGCCGGAGCCATGGAGCTGCCCGTGGTCGCGCAGGCGCTGGCCCGCACCCACGACGCGGTGGTCGCGCTGGGCGTGGTGATCCGCGGCGGCACACCGCATTTCGAGTACGTCTGCGATTCGGTCACCGCCGGTCTGACCCGCGTCTCGCTGGACGAGGGCACCCCGGTCACCAACGGCGTGCTCACCGTGAACACCGAACAGCAGGCCCTGGATCGCGCCGGTCTGCCGGGTTCGGTCGAGAACAAGGGCGAGCAGGCCGCCGCCGCCGCACTGGACGCCGCGCTCACCCTGCGCGACCTGCGTCAGACCGTCTGAGCAATGCCTGTCGTCCGGATCTGGAAGCGCGACGGCGGTTCGGAGGAACCGCCCCGCGAGCCCGCCGCGCAATCGAAGGACGGTGCGGCCGAAGTGCCTGCGTCAGAATCGACATCGACAACCACCGACGCCGAGGACCCGGAGTGGGATCTGGTCGTGCGCCCGCATCGCTCGGTGCGCACCGCCTGGATCGTCGCGGTGTTCCTGGCGGTGTTCTTCACCGTGATGGGCGTGTTCCTGCGCCGCGGCTCGACCGGGGTCACCTTCCAGGTCTCCGATCAGATCGGGCTCGCGGTCTTCGGCTTCATCCTCGGCGGCGCGGTGCTGCTGCTCACCCGGCCCCGGGTGCGGGTCGGCCGGCGCGGGGTGGAGGTGCGCAACATCTTCGGCGAGAACGAGTTCGCCTGGCCCGATATCCGCGGCCTGTCCTTCCCCGACAAGAAGTCCTGGGCGCGACTGGAACTGGTGCACGACGAGTACGTGCCCCTGCTGGCCATCCGCACCAACGACAAACTGCGCGCGGCCGAGGCCATGGACCGCTTCCGCGAACTGGGCGCGAAGTACTCGGGCGAGAACCAGAGCTGAGCCGCCGGCCGCCGCGCTGACCCGTCGCTCGAACGAACGCCGACGCCCGCCACCGAACGGTGGCGGGCGTCGGCGTTCGTGGCGGGCTCGACGGGCGGGTCAGCGGGTGTCGCCGAGCACGGCGCCCTCGCGGCGGGGGTCCGCGCCGCCGATCAGGTCGTCGCCGTCGACGATGAGCGTGGACAGCCCGCTCGACTGCGGCGCCACCGAAACCTGGTGTCCCAGTTCGCGTAGCCGCCGCACCAGCGGGTCGTTGTCGCCGTTGTTCGCGGGATCGATCGCCGGATGCTCACCGCCCACGTTCGTCGTGGGCGAGTTGGCCGCTCCGAAGGAGACCGCGGACACCGCCTGCTGCGGGTCCAGGCCCCAATCGAGCATGCCCACCAGTGTCTTCACCACGAACTGGATGATCACCGAACCGCCGGGGGAGCCGGTGACGTGGGTGAGGGCGCCGCGCGAGCCGTCGGGGGCGCGATCGAAGACCAGGGTCGGGCTCATGGAGCTGCGCGGCCGCTTGCCCGGGTCGAGCCGATTGGCCACGGGCACACCGTCTTTGCCGAGCGGATCGGCGGCGAAGTCGGTGAGCTGATTGTTCAGCACGAAACCGTCCACCAGGTGGAAGGAGCCGAAGGCCGATTCCACCGTGGTGGTCATGGCCGCGGCGTTGCCGTAGCTGTCGATGATCGAGATGTGGCTGGTGCCGTGCTCGGGCGGCTGCGGGCCCACCCCGAGCGGCACCGGCCCGAAGTCGCCGGGCTGGGCGGTGCCCATGCTGCGGGTGGGGTCGATCAGCGCCGCGCGCTGCTTCAGGTAGTCCGGATTCAGCAGGGTCTGGGGCGAATTGCCGGGCAGCGGAATGAAATCCGAGTCGGCGATGTACTTGTCGCGGTCGGCGTAGGCGAGCCGTTCGGCCTCGGAGATCAGGTGCACGGCCTCGGCGGTGGGCTTGCCGCCGTTGCGCGCGGCGTCGTTGTCGCCGCCGGTGTTCTCCGGCCGCATCGAGCCCAGGTCGAAGTTCGACAGGATGCCGAGCGTGGCCGCCACCGTGATGCCGCCCGAGGACGGGTTCGGCATGCCGCACACCTCGTGGGTGCGATACGGCGCGCACAGCACGGTCCGCTTCTTCACCTGGTAGGACGACAGGTCCGCCGCGGACAGCAGTCCCGGCGTCCGCCCGCCGGAGGTGTCGGCGACGGCCTCGACGATGTCGGCGGCCAGCGCCCCGGTGTAGAAGGCGTTCGCGCCGTCCACGGCCAGCGCGGCCAGGGTCTTGCCGTACGCCGGGTTGGTCAGCGTCGTGCCCTCGGTCTTGGCGCTGCCGTCCGGTTGCAGGAAGTAGGCGCGCGCGTTCTCGTCGCGGGCGAGATCCGTTGCGGATTCGGCGATCTGGCCCGCGAGGCGCGGGCTGATCTCGAAGCCCTGATCCGCCAGCGCCACGGCCGGTCCGAACAGATCGCCCCACACCTGGCGGCCGTGCTCGCGGTGTGCGGTCTCGAGCAGGCGCAGTACCCCGGGGACGCCGATGGAGCGTCCGCTGGCGCGCGCGTTCGGTTGCGGCGCTGTGCGATCGGTGTCGCTGATCCAGCGCAGGTAGTCCGGGGTCGCCGCCGCGGGGGCCGTCTCGCGGCCGTCGTAGGCCTCGAGGGTCTTGCCCGCCGCGTCGTAGTACAGCAGGAAGGCCCCGCCGCCGATACCCGACGCCTGGGGTTCCACCAGGCCGAGCACCGTCTGCGCCACGATGAGCGCGTCCGCCGCGGTGCCGCCGTCGCGCAGCACCCGGCAGGCCGCCTCGGTGGCGATCGGATTGGCGGTCGAGACCGCGAAAGTGTTGGTGCGCACCGGTTTCATGCCGGTGCGATAGCCGCTGGCGATCTCGGGCCGCAGGCTCAGATTGGTGGTGGTCGGACCGCCGGTGGTACTCGCGCGCACGCTGATCGGCACGCCGTTGGGGGAGGTGGTACAGGATCGCGCCTGTTCCGATTCGGTGGAACAGGCTGTCGCCATTCCGAGGAGCAGCAGGACAGCGGCGCTCGCGCCGCTCCAGAAAGGCCGTCGCACGCGCTTCATGGTCGGACTCTAGCCCCGCCCGGCGTCCGAGATCGGAGATTGGGCGAGGCGATGCCGTGGATGTCCGGATACCGCCATTCCGGGTGATAAGCCATGTTTCGGCATCGTTTCGGCTAACGCAAAGAATGTGCATTTCCGCTGGTTATGTCCGGTTATAACCTCCGATGTCCACCCAGCTCGGAGCGGCGATGTGATCCACGGCAAATCGCAAGGTACTCTCGGACCGCCTCGATACACGATTGCGGAGGGTTAACCGGCGAATGACCGAGATCCGGACGAAGGCCACCAACCTCACAGCTGAGGACAGCGGCTATCACAAGGCCCTCAAGCCTCGTCAGTTGCAGATGATCGCCATCGGCGGCGCCATCGGCACCGGCCTGTTCCTCGGCGCGGGCGGGCGCCTGCGCGACGCCGGACCGGCGCTGTTCCTGGTGTACCTGATCTGCGGCATCTTCGTCTTCTTCATTCTGCGCGCGCTCGGCGAATTGGTATTGCACCGCCCGTCTTCGGGATCGTTCGTCTCCTACGCGCGCGAATTCTTCGGGGAGAAGGCGGCATTCGTCGCCGGCTGGATGTACTTCCTCAACTGGTCCATGACCGGCATCGTCGACACCACGGCGGTGGCCACCTATCTGCACTATTGGGGACCGTTCGAACCGGTGGCCCAATGGATTCTGGCGCTGGGCGCGCTGCTCATCGTGCTGGGCGTCAACCTGGTCTCGGTGAAATGGTTCGGCGAAATGGAATTCTGGGCCGCCATGATCAAGGTGGCCGCCCTGGTGACCTTCCTGGTGGTCGGCACGATCTTCCTGGCCGGGCGTTTCGACGTCGACGGACAGCCCACCGGCCTCGGCATGGTGAGTGACGCGGGCGGGTGGTTCCCGACCGGTGTGCTCCCGCTCGTCACCGTCACCTCCGGCGTCATCTTCGCCTACGCCGCAGTCGAAATGGTCGGTATCGCCGCGGGCGAGACCGAGAATCCGGCCAAGATCATGCCGCGCGCCATCAACTCGGTCATCGTGCGCATCGCGGTGTTCTACTGCGGTTCGATCGTGCTGCTGGCGCTGCTGCTGCCCTACACCGACTACAAGGCCGGCGAGAGCCCGTTCGTCACCTTCTTCAGCAAGGTCGGCGTCGCGAACATGGGCTCGATCATGAACTTCGTGGTGCTCACCGCCGCGCTGTCCAGCCTGAACGCCGGGCTCTACTCCACCGGCCGCATCCTGCGCTCGATGGCGATGAACGGCAGCGCGCCGCACTTCACCTCGCGCATGTCCAAAGCCGGTGTGCCCTATGGCGGAATCCTGCTGACCAGCGTCATCGCCTTGGCCGGCATCTGGCTGAACTACGTGGTGCCGGACGAGGCGTTCGAGATCGTGCTGAACGTCGCCTCGCTGGGCATTCTGGCCTCCTGGGCCACGATCGTGCTGTGCCAGCTCAAGCTCTGGTACTGGTCGCGCGACGGCCGCGCCGAGCGTCCCGCGTTCCGCATGATCGGCGCGCCCTACACCGGCATCGCCACGCTGGTGTTCCTGTTCGTGGTGCTGGTGCTCATGGCGTTCGATCGCCCGGTGGGCACCTGGACGGTGTCGAGCCTGCTGATCATCGTGCCCGCCCTGCTGATCGGCTGGAAGTTCGCCGAGAAGCGGGTGCTCGCCATCGCCGCCGAGCGTGCCGGATACACCGGGGAATTTCCGGTGATTCCGCCGATTCCCATGGACGACAAGTAGTTTTCGGCTTCCGGCGCTACACTGGAGAATTGCCGGGGGACCTGCGCTTACAACGGCCGCACACGCACATCGTGTGCGGCCGTTATGTGTTCGAGATCACGTTTGAACCACTCGCGCTATGCGCTGTGGCCATGGTCATAACTTCCCGAACTCGATTGTCGAGTATCCGAACGTTTGGTTAGCGTCAGGCCCTGTGCGTTCGCAGGGGGCGCACGAACAGGGGTTACTCGACGAGGAGTGCTGTGAGTACGCATACGGCTGTGGTCGATGAGATGGACATCTCGCCGACAGCTGCGGGAAGCGGTGTTCCGGCTTCGATTTCGGAGCGTTTCACCAGCATCGTTCGTGTTCTTCGTCGTGATGGTTTCGAGATCGCGCTGCCCGCGAAGGTGCGGGAAACCCAGTACGCGGCTTACACCGCAGCGGGTTTGGCGCTCGTGCACGGTCTGGTGGCGCTGACCAGTGGCTTCGAGTCCGTGCTCGGCAGCGCGGGGCATTTCTTCGCGGCCTGGGTAACCGGCGGGGCGGCACTGCTTTTCGGCCTGCGCTCGCCGTGGGTCTGGGTCGGCACGCTGGGTTTGGCCAGCCTGCAGGCGTTTCTGGGCGTCTTCCGCCTGGTCTCGGCCGATATGCCCACGGGGGTGGGGCCTTTCACGGTCCTGCTGGGCGTGATGGCCTCCGGTGTGGTGCTGGCGCTGCTGCTGCGCAAGGACTGCTACCGCTGGTTCTGTGCCGCCTCCCCGGATGTGCAGCGCACGGCCGAGAGCCGCTGACCGTCCCGTTCGCGTGCCGCCGCCCGGACGAACAGCCGGGCGGCGGAGCGACTTTCGTTAGGTCAGCGTGCGGCCCAGCGCCTTACCGGCCGCGCGGCCGGAGAAGATGCAGCCGCCGAGGAAGGTGCCTTCCAGCGCGTTGTAGCCGTGCACGCCGCCGCCGCCGAATCCGGCGACCTCGCCCGCGGCGTACAGGCCCGGAAACGCCGTGCCGTCGGGCCGCATGACCTGGGAATCCAGGTTGGTCTGCAGGCCGCCCAACGTCTTTCGGGTCAGGATGTTCAGCCGCACCGCGATGAGCGGGCCGTGCGCGGGATCGAGGATCTTGTGCGGGGTGGCGACCCGGCCGAGCTTGTCGCCGAGGTAGCGGCGCGCGTTGCCGATCGCCATCAGCTGGGCGTCCTTGCTGAACTTGTGTTCTGCGTCGCGGTCACGCGCCACGATCTGACGCTCGATGTCGGCCGGGTCCAGGTGCGGGCCGCGCGAGATCTTGTTCATCCCCGCCACCAGCTCCGCGAGGGTATCGGCCACAACGAAATCCGAGCCGTGCTTCTTGAACGCCTCGACCGGTCCGGGCGCGCCCTTGGCCACACGGCTCTTGAGCGTGAGCTTCAAATCCTTGCCGGTGATATCGGGATTCTGCTCCGAGCCCGAGAGCGCGAATTCCTTCTCGATGATCGACTGGTCGAGAATGAACCACGAATAGTCGTATCCGGTCGAAAGAATCGCCTTCATCGTGGAATTGGTGTCGAATCCGGGGAAACACGGTGCGGCCATGCGCTTGCCGTTGGCGTCGAACCACAGCGACGACGGTCCCGGAATGATGCGAATGGCGTGATCGGGCCAGATCGGATCCCAGTTGTGAATGCCTTCGGTGTAGTGCCACATGCGATCCCGGTTCACGATCCGCCCGCCCGCGGCCTCGGTGATGCCGAGCATGCGCCCGTCCACGTGCGCGGGTACGCCCGAGATCATGTGCTCCGGGCACGGGCCCAGCCGATCCACGGGCCAGTTGCGCCGGATCAGTTCGTGGTTGTGGCCGATGCCGCCGGAGGTCACGACGACCGCTCGCGCGCCGATCTCGAAGTCGCTCACCACTTCCCGGGACGAGGCCACCCCGCGCTCGGCGTCGGACGGCTCGAGCACGCTGCCGCGAACGCCCGTCACGGCCTCGCCGGTGAGCACCAGTTCGTCCACCCGGTGCCGGAACGCGAACCCGACCTGCCCGCGCTGTTCGGCGGCCAGCACGGGTTCGAGGAACACCCGCACCACCTCCGGGCCGGTGCCCCAGGTCAGGTGGAAGCGCGGCACCGAATTGCCGTGCCCGTCCGCGGTGTCGCCGCCGCGTTCGGCCCAGCCGACCAGCGGGGTGACCCGCAGGCCGAGATCGTGCAGGTACTGCCGCTTCTCGGTGGCCGCGAACTCGACGTAGGCCCGGGCCCACTGCCGGGCCCAGTGGTCCTCGTCCTCGCGATCGAAACCGGCCGAGCCGAGCCAGTCCTGCATGGCCAGCTCGAGGGAGTCCTTCACGCCGAGGCGGCGCTGCTCCGGACTGTCCACGAAGAAGAGACCGCCCAGCGACCAGAACGCCTGCCCGCCCAGGTTGGCGCGGTTCTCCTGATCCACGACCAGTACCCGCTTACCGGCCTTGACCAGCTCGTGGGTGGCGACGAGGCCGGCCAGACCGGCGCCGACGACGATGACATCCGGATTCTCGATCATCCCTGTTTCCTGGTTCTGTCGAAGTTCGATACACGAGTGTATCGAGATTGGGTGTCGGTGGGGCATGGCATTGTGCGAGTGTGCCGATTTCGCTCGAGCCAGAGCCGACCCTGACCGTCGCGACGGCGCGTCGCATAGCCCTGGCCGCCCAGGGTTTCGCCGCCGCCCGCCCGAGCGCCCCGCCCACCCGGCGCACGGTGCTCAAAGCGCTCGACAGCACCAAACTGCTCCAGCTCGATTCGGTGGCCGCGGTGGTGCGCGCGCACTACGCGCCGGTGTTCAGCCGCATCGGCGCCTACGACCGCACGGTGCTGGACGACCTCGCCTGGAGTCACAGCGCGCGCAAGCCGCGGCAGTTCGTGGAGTACTGGGCGCACGAGGCCGCGCTGCTTCCGGTCGCGGACTGGCCGCTCATGCGCTGGCGCATGGAGAAGTACCGCAACGGGCGCTGGGCCGGATTGACGGCGGGCGAACGCGATTCGGCGCTCATCGACGATGTGCTCGGGGTCCTGCGCGAATTCGGGCCGAGTACCGCCGGCGCGGTGGAACGGCACCTGGAACTCGATCGCCCGCGTTCGAAGGACCACTGGGGCTGGAACTACAGCGAGACCAAGGTCGTGTGCGAGCAGCTGTTCGCCTCCGGTGAGCTCTCGGTCGCCAAACGCGTGGGCTTCCAGCGCTATTACGACCTCACCGAGCGCGTGCTCCCGCCCGAGGTAGCCACCCGCGTGGTGGAAGAACCCGACGCCATCCGCGAGCTGGTGCGCCGCGCGGCGATCGCGCACGGCATCGGCACCGAGACCGACCTGCGCGACTACTACCGGCTCAACCGCAAACAGACCGAACCCGCCATCGCGGATCTGCTGGATTCGGGGGAGCTGCGCCGGGTCCGGGTCCGGGGCTGGGACAAACCGGCCTATCTGCACGCCGACGCCCGCACCCCGCGCCGGATCACCGGCGCCGCGCTGCTGTGCCCGTTCGATCCGCTGATCTTCTTCCGCGACCGCACCGAACGCCTCTTCGACTTCCACTACCGCATCGAGATCTACACCCCCGAACCCAAACGGGTGCACGGGTATTACGTGTTCCCGTTCCTGCTCGACGGTGAACTCGTCGGCCGCGTCGATCTGCGCGCGGACCGCGCCACCGGTCGCCTGCGGGTGCCCGGCGCGTTCGCCGAGCCCGGCCACGACCCCGTGCGGATCGCCGGTGAACTCGCCGGGGCGCTGCGCGAGATGGCCGACTGGCTCGAGCTCGACACCGTGGAGGTGGGCGATCGCGGCGATCTGGCCTCGGCCCTGGACCGGGAGGTGCGCGCCGGGCACGCGGCTGAACCGGATACCCGCGTGCGCGCCTAGTCGCCCCATCGAACGCGATCGTCGTGAGTGCGGGACATCGGGCGGTCGTGGTGAGCGGGGCGGGATCGGACCGTTGTCCGAGGGGTGCTCGGATGCGTCCCACGGCCGAATCAGGTTGTCGCCGTGCGCGATCCGAACGCTGTGGCGGTGCCGACCGCTCAGCAGCGCCCGGCACCGCACAGCTGCCCCGAAAGTCCGGAGCTACCGGTTGTTCTCAGCGATGACGCGACGAGCGACGACTCAGAACGGGCCGTCGGTCCAGGTCTCGAGGACCACGCCGGTCTTGCCCGCGCCGTTGCACTCGATCGTGGTCGGCACCAGCGGCCGGACGGCGTCGCCCACGATGTAGGTGGGGGACTGAGCCCCGTGTCCCACCTGCCTGCTCCCCGCGCAGCGCACGACCGCGGCGTACCAGTTGCCGTCGTCCGGGCAGGTGAAGGTGGCGGTGTCCAGCCCGCGGTCGATGCGGCAGGGCTGGGGGTTCGCCCGCGCGGCCGGTGCCGTCACCACGGCCAGCGCCGGGCCGACGAGCGCGGCGGCGCCGAGCCCCAACGCGGCGGCGACGGCGTGCAACCGGTGCTGCGGGCGGAGACGAATCATCAATGCTGCTCCCCTCGGATTCGGACGGATCGTCCTGTGACAGGTCGGTCCAATACTGACCTCGCGGGGTTCTTCGATGCCGCAGGCTGGTCGGATGCGTCGCTCGGCGTGGCGCGTCGCGGGACGGCTCGCCCGCGGGCCCCGGCGGTGCCGCGGGCGCGTTTCAGGCGAGGGTGAGCCCCGCGGCGACCGGCGCACCGTCGCAGGTGGCGGCCTGGGCGGTGCGCACGGTGAACTCGGCGAGCACCGGCGCGGCCTCGGCGGCGGACGCGGGTCCGGACACGGCCACGAGAATCGCGGCGGCCAGGCTGGAGGCGGCGCTGATCGCGAGGGACCGGCGGCTGCGGCGAAGGCGGATCATGATGCTGCTCCCATCGTTTCGGTGATCTTGCGGATACGTTCGGTGCCGCGGACGTTTCGGATGAATCGCCCGGCGTGGCGCTTTCCTTCGCAGGTGTCGCGTCGCCGGAACCCGCGAGCGCGCGACGCCCGCCGCGGGCCCGCCCGACGCCGGTGTCGGACCGCCCGGTCGCGGGCGGACGGCGGCCCCGGCACTCGTGTCGGAGGGCCTCGTTAACCTGGGGGCGTGGCAGATCCCGCGACGTACCGGCCCGCGCCGGGGACCATTCCCGTTGAACCCGGCGTCTACAAGTTCCGGGACGTGCACGGGCGGGTCATCTACGTCGGCAAGGCGAAAAGCCTGCGCAGCAGGCTGAACTCGTATTTCGCCGACGTCTCCGGGCTGCACCCGCGCACCCGGCAGATGGTGACGACCGCCGCGAGCGTCGAGTGGACCGTGGTGTCCACCGAGGTCGAGGCGCTGCAGCTGGAATACAACTGGATCAAGGAATTCGATCCGCGCTTCAACGTCCGCTACCGCGACGACAAGTCGTACCCCGTGCTGGCGGTCAGCCTGAACGAGGAGTACCCCCGCGTCTTCGTGTACCGCGGCGCGCGCAAGAAGGGCGTCCGGTACTTCGGCCCCTACGCGCACGCCTGGGCCATCCGCGAAACCCTGGACCTGCTGCTGCGCGTCTTCCCGGTGCGCACCTGCTCGGCGGGAGTCTTCAAGCGGCACAACCAGATCGGGCGGCCCTGCCTGCTCGGCTACATCGACAAGTGCTCCGCGCCGTGCGTGGGCCGGGTCACCGCGGGCGAACACCGGCAGATCGTCGACGACTTCTGCGACTTCCTCTCCGGCAAGACCGACCGTCTGGTCAAGGAGCTCGAGAAGCGCATGGTCGCCGCCGCCGAGGACCTGGACTTCGAGACCGCCGCCCGGCTGCGCGACGACGTCGCCGCGCTGCGCCGCGCCCTGGAGAAGCAGGCCGTCGTGCTCGGCACCGGCACCGACGCCGATGTGGTCGACTTCGCCATCGACGAGCTCGAGGTGGCGGTGCAGATCTTCCATGTCCGCGACGGCCGGGTGCGCGGTCAGCGCGGCTGGGTGGTCGACAAGTCCGGCGACGCCATCGACGCGGTGGACACCGGCGGTGAATTGCCCGCCCTGGTCGAGCAGTTCCTCACCCAGTTCTACGGCGAGCAGTCCACCCAGGCCGAGCAGACCGGCGACGAGCAGCCCGGCGCGGTCGTCCCGCGCGAGGTGCTGGTTCCGGCCCTGCCCAGCGACGCCGAACAGGTCCAGCAGTGGCTCTCGGAGCTGCGCGGGTCGGCCGTGCAGTTGCGGGTGCCCCAGCGCGGGGACAAGAAGGCGCTGGCCGAGACCGTGCAGCGCAACGCCAAGGAGGCGCTGGCCCAGCACAAGCTCAAGCGCGCCGGCGACCTGACCGCGCGTTCGGTCGCGCTGCAGGGCATTCAGGACGCGCTGGATCTGGACAGCGCGCCGCTGCGCATCGAGTGCGTCGACATCAGCCACGTGCAGGGCACCGACGTGGTCGCCTCGCTGGTCGTGTTCGAGGACGGGCTGCCGCGCAAGTCCGAGTACCGGCACTACAGCATCAAGGAAGCCGCCGGGGACGGCCGCTCCGACGACGTCGGCAGCATCGCCGAGGTCACCCGCCGCCGCTTCGCCAAACTGCGCCGCGATCTCGACGCCGCCGAGGCCGCCGAACTCGAACTGGATTCCGACGCAATGGATCCCGGCTTACCGGGCATCGATCCCAAGACCGGCAAACCACGCCGATTCGCGTATCCGCCCAACCTCTACGTGGTCGACGGCGGCGCGCCGCAGGTCAACGCCGCCGCCGAGGTCCTCGACGAACTCGGCATCACCGACGTCGCCGTCATCGGCCTGGCCAAACGCCTCGAAGAGGTCTGGGTGCCCAACGAACCCGATCCGGTGATCATGCCGCGCACCAGCGAATCGCTGTATCTGCTGCAGCGGGTGCGCGACGAGGCGCACCGCTTCGCCATCACCTTCCATCGCAGCAAACGCTCGCGCCGGATGACGGCCTCGGCGCTGGACGCGGTGCCGGGCCTGGGCGCGGCCCGTAAGACCGCACTGGTCACCCATTTTGGGTCCGTTGCCAAACTCAAGCAGGCGACGGTCGAGCAAATCACCGAGGTTCCGGGGATCGGGAAGGCCACCGCGAAGGCCGTGCTCGCGGCGCTGAGCACCGAGAACGCGCCGGGCGAGGCGCCGGCGACCGGTGCCGAGGTCTCGGAACCGGCCGGGCAATCGTTCGGCAGCGAATAATTCCGGTGGCCGTCGCGGGGTCGGCGAGAGGCGTAAGCTACCCCTCGCCGACCTGCCCGACACGCCGAGGGTAAAACTCGCGACACGCGTACTGTGCAGGTCGGAAGAAGAAATCACACTTGTATCTCGGCTCCCGCGTGCGCCTGCCGCGCAAACGGGAGCCGGTGCAGGATGATCGAGGGACACGCCCAGAAACGAACCCGGTAGGACATGACGCGCGTCGAAGCCAGCAATAGTGCGGTCGAAAGCAGCAGTACGGCCGACATCGATGATCCACAGTCCACAGTGGCCCGGCGTGCACCATCGCTTCCCGATGGGGTCGACGCTCCGGTCGAAGTCGTTATCGTCACCGGTTTATCCGGCGCCGGACGCGGTACTGCCGCCAAGGTGCTGGAGGATCTGGGTTACTACGTCGCCGACAATCTTCCGCCCGAGCTCATCGGGCGCATGGTCGAGCTGGGGGCGGGTGCGGACCCGCCGATTCGCAAGCTGGCCATGGTGATGGATGTGCGAAGTCGCTTCTTCACCGGAAATTTGTCGGCAGTCACCGAACAACTGCGTGCCGCAGGGGTACGAACGCGCATCCTGTTCCTGGAAGCCTCCGATGATGTGCTGATCCGACGATACGGATTCGCGCGGCGGCGGCATCCACTGCAGAGCGAGAGCGCCGATGGCACCCTGACCGCCGGCATCGCCGCGGAGCGTCACCGGCTCGCCTCGGTGAAGACCGCGGCGGACCTGGTCATCGATACCACCGCGCTGTCCATTCACCAGCTGCACCGAAAGCTGGAGGAGGCGTACGGCGGTGCGGGCCCGACGGCTCTGCAGTTGACAATCCAATCGTTCGGTTTCAAGTACGGAGTACCACTGGACGCCGATATGGTTCTGGATTTGCGATTCCTGCCCAATCCGCATTGGGTCCCGGAACTCCGAGAACAGACCGGACAGGATGCCCCGGTCAGTGAGTATGTGCTGTCGCGGCCGGGTGCCCAGGACTACCTGGGCACCGGACGCCATCTCATCGATCTCACCACCGAGGGCTACCGCCAAGAGGGGAAGCGATACATGACCGTGGCAGTGGGCTGCACGGGCGGTAAACACCGCAGTGTGGCGATAGCGGAGGCCCTGGGTGAGCTACTCGGGACCGACGCGAACCCGGGATCGAAAGACGTGGTTCGCGTGGTCCATCGGGACTTGGGGCGGGAATGACTGCGCGAGAAACGAATCCGGCGATCGTCGCGCTGGGTGGCGGGCACGGGCTGTACGCGACGCTCACCGCGGTGCGCCGGCTGACCCGCAAGATCACCGCGGTGGTGACGGTCGCCGACGACGGCGGATCCTCCGGCAGGCTGCGCGCCGAGCTCGGCATGCTGCCGCCCGGTGACCTCCGGATGGCGTTAGCCGCCTTGGCAGAAGAATCGGACGGAATCTGGGCGCGCGCGGTGCAGCACCGCTTCGGCGGAACCGGTGCGCTCGCCGGGCATTCGGTGGGCAATCTGATCCTGGCGGGCCTGACCGAGGAACTCGGCGATCCGGTCGCCGCGCTCGACGAGGTGGGCCGGGTCCTGCGGGTGACCGGCCGGGTGCTGCCCATGTCGCCGATCGCGTTGACCATCGAGGCGGATGTGGCCGGGCTGGAGGGAGATCCGCGGGTCAGCCGGTGTATTCGGGGCCAGGTCGCGGTGGCGACGACCCCCGGGAAAGTACGCCGGGTCCGATTGATCCCATCCGACCCACCCGCCTGCCCCGAATCAACCTCGGCGATCGAGCATGCCGACGTGGTGGTGCTGGGGCCGGGAAGTTGGTTCACAAGCGTGATACCCCATGTGCTCGTGCCCGATTTGCACGAAGCTCTGTTGCACACGCGGGCTCGGAAGGTGCTGGTGCTCAACCTCGCCGCCGAACCGGGCGAAACGGCCGGATTCAGCGCTGAGCGGCACCTGCATGTATTGTCCCAGCACGCACCGGATTTCACGGTCGACCATGTTCTGGTCGATTCCGGCTCCGTACCCGAGGGTAGGGAACGCGAACATGTAGCAAGAGCTGCCGAACAGCTGCGAGCACGAGTAACCTTCGCTGATGTTGCCGAGGCCGGGACAGACCGGCACCACCCCGGAAAGCTTGCCGCCGCACTGGATCAGGTGATCCGGCAACCTCGGCCGGAATCAGCAGGGCTTCGAGTCGAAGGACGGCATATGGGCCAACGTGTGCGGTCCGGGTTGGGTGGAAAGGAGCGCGTCTCGTGGCGATGACAGCGGAAGTGAAGGACGAGCTGAGCCGACTCACCATTTCACAGGTGAGTTCGCGCAAGGCCGAATTGTCCGCGCTACTGCGGTTCGCCGGTGGATTGCACATCGTCGGTGGTCGCGTGATCGTAGAGGCCGAGGTGGACATGGGTTCCATCGCGCGCCGGCTGCGACGCGAGATCTTCGAGCTGTATGGCTACGGCTCCGACGTGCATGTCCTGGGCGCGGGCGGGCTCCGGAAGACCTCCCGGTACGTAGTTCGGGTATCTAAGGAAGGCGAGGCGCTCGCGCGCCAGACCGGGTTGCTCGATGTGCGCGGACGTCCCGTGCGGAGAATGAGCGGCAAGCTCTGGGGCATCGGCCTGGGTCCCGGCGATCCGGAACTGGTGACGGTCAAGGCGGCGCGGATCATCGGCGCCGCCGACGT
>NZ_JBSFNO010000058.1:6325-44719 GCF_053981095.1 Nocardia sp. NPDC003693 | reverse complement strand
TCCGCCACCACCCGATGCAGCAATCCCCACTCGAGTGCCTCGGCGGCGGTGAGCACGCGGTTGGTGAGCATGAGGTCCTGGGTGCGGCGCAGGCGCCGGCCCGGCGTGTTTTCCGCGTGGCCCGAGCGCGGCTGTGTTCCACTCGATAGCGGCCGCGACCACCCGCTCGCCGGGGGACGAGGCGAGCGCCACATGGCCTGATATGGGTGGGTCGTGTGTTGCGGATGGTCCCTATGGTGCGGTTGCGGCTAGCCTGGACGCATGGCAGGGAAGGCCCGCGGTACCGCAAACCCACGTTCGCGAGCGGGATCGGCGCGGGGCCAGACGCCTGCACGGTCCAAGGCCCGCAGCCCGCGCACGCCCGCCCGGGGCGCCCAACCGGCGGCCGCGCGTGCTCCGCGGCGGCCTGCCCGGCGCCCGGCTCCGGCGCGGCGGCCCGCTCGGGCGTCGAACACCGCGCCGCTGGCGGTGGTGCGCCGGGGCGTTACCACCGGCTACAACATGGTGGCGCGTGGTCTCGGCGCGGCTACCCGGGCGGTGAGCAAGGCCGGCGACATCGAACACGGTCATCGGCGCGACGGCATCGCGCTCGGCCTGTTCGCGGTGGCGTTCGTGGTGGTGGCCGCGGTTTGGCTGTCCGCGGGCGGTCCGATCGGGAACTGGGTCGAGGCCGTGACCCGCTGGGTCGTCGGATCCGTGGCGGCGGCACTGCCTTTCGTGCTCGTGGGCATCGCGGTGATTCTGATGCGCACCGAGGCGAATCCGGAGATCCGCCCGCGCCTGGTGCTCGGCGGTCTGCTGACCGGTCTGCCGGTGCTCGGGCTGTGGCATCTGGCCGCGGGTGCGCCCACCGACTATCACGGTCGCGCGCATGCCGCCGGTTTCGCCGGTTTCGTCATGGGCGGCCCGCTGCGGGACGGTCTCAGCGCCTGGCTCGCGGTGCCGTTGCTGCTGCTGGCGGCGGGCTTCGGGCTGCTGCTGCTCACCGGAACCACCGTGCGCGAGGTGCCCGACGCGCTGCGCGAGATCTTCGGAACCGACAGTGGCGGTGACGAATACGAGCGCTACTCCGATGAGCCCGGGCTCTACGATCCGGCCAATTACGACGCCGATGGCTTCCCGCTGCATCAGGGCACGCGCCGGCGGCGCGGCCGCAATCCCTCGGACAACTATCCGCCGGACGAGTATTCGGGTTCGGATTCGGTCACCGAGATCATCGGCGAACCGCCGCTGCAGGCCGCCAAGAACGCGGCCGCGGCGCCCGAGGCCGTCGAGGAGAAGCCGAAACCCAAGGCGCGCAAAGCGCCCAAGGTGGTCGATCAGACCCCGCCTCCGCCGCAGCAGCTCGAGTTCGTCACCGATCGCGAGGTGGACGGCGACTATCAGTTGCCGCCGCTGTCCCTGCTGACCGACGGCGAGCCGCCCAAACAGCGCAGCGCCGCCAACGAGTCGATGATCGAGGCGATCACCGAGGTCCTGATCCAGTTCAAGATCGACGCGGCGGTCACCGGTTTCGTGCGCGGCCCGACGGTCACCCGCTACGAGGTCGAGCTCGGCCCGGGCGTGAAGGTCGAGAAGATCACCGCGCTGGCCCGCAACATCGCCTACGCGGTCGCCACCGAGAACGTGCGCCTGCTCGCGCCCATCCCGGGCAAGTCGGCGGTCGGCATCGAGGTGCCCAACTCCGATCGCGAACTGGTGCGCCTGGCCGACGTCCTCAAGGCCGCGTCCACGCGCAGCGATCATCATCCGCTGGTGATCGGTCTCGGCAAGAACATCGAGGGCGAGTTCGTCGCGGCCAATCTGGCGAAGATGCCGCATCTGCTGGTCGCGGGTTCGACCGGTTCGGGTAAGTCCAGCTTCGTCAATTCGATGCTGGTCTCGCTGCTGCACCGGGCCACGCCCGAAGAAGTGCGCATGATCCTGATCGACCCGAAGATGGTGGAACTCACCCCGTACGAGGGCATTCCGCATCTCATCACCCCCATCATCACCCAGCCCAAGAAAGCCGCCGCGGCCCTGGCCTGGCTGGTGGAGGAGATGGAACAGCGCTATATGGACATGCAGGCCAACAAGGTTCGCCATATCGACGATTTCAACCGCAAGGTCAAGTCCGGGCAGATCACCACGCCGCTGGGCAGCGAGCGCGTGTACCGGCCGTACCCGTACATCCTGGCCATCGTCGACGAGCTCGCCGACCTCATGATGACCGCGCCGCGCGACGTGGAGGACGCGATCGTCCGGATCACCCAGAAGGCCCGTGCGGCGGGCATTCACCTGGTGCTGGCCACCCAGCGGCCCTCGGTGGACGTGGTGACCGGTCTGATCAAGACCAATGTGCCGTCCCGCCTGGCCTTCGCGACCTCCTCGCTGACCGATTCGCGCGTCATCCTGGATCAGCCGGGCGCGGAGAAGTTGATCGGCATGGGCGACGGGCTGTTCCTGCCCATGGGCGCGAGCAAGCCGACCCGCCTGCAGGGCGCGTTCATCTCCGACGAGGAGATCACGGCCGTCGTCGACTTCGCCAAGACGCAGGCCGAGCCCGAGTACCAGGACGGCGTGACCGCGGCCAAGGCCGGGGAGAAGAAGGACATCGACGCCGATATCGGTGACGATCTCGAATTGCTCGTCCAGGCCATCGAATTGGTGGTGACCTCGCAGTTCGGTTCCACGTCCATGCTGCAGCGCAAGCTGCGGGTCGGTTTCGCCAAGGCGGGCAGGCTCATGGATCTGATGGAGACCCGCAACGTGGTCGGGCCGAGCGAAGGGTCCAAGGCGCGCGACGTGCTGGTCAAGCCCGACGAGCTCGACGGGCTGCTGTGGACCGTGCGCGGCGGGGGCGACGCGCCCGGCGGCGAGGATTCCGAGGACTGAGCGCGGTCACGGCTCGCAGCGCATGATCCAGGTGCGCGGGCCGTCCGGCATCTCGTGTACCGCGGTGACCTCGAAGCCGAATCTCTCGTAGAACGCGACGTTCTCGGGGTTGGAGGTTTCGAGGTGGGCGGGCAGGCCGTCCTCGCGACAGCGCCGCAGGCCGGATTCGAGCAGCTGCGCGCCGTAGCCGCGCCCGCGTTTGTCGGCCCGGGTGCCCAGGGCGGTGAGATGCAGGCGATGCTCCACCGTGTGCAGGGCCGCGACCGCGACGCCCTGTTCGTGGGCGACGCGGGCGCGGGCGCCGAATATCCGCCGGTCGTGCACTCGCTGCCCGAAGATCGATCGCAGGACGGGCGGGTAGAGCGTGCTCTGCCACAGCGCGACGCCGGTGACCACCCCGGCGGTGTCGGCGGCGATCTCGATGCCGTCGTTGCGGCGGTAGGACTCCCAGGCCGAGATGGTGATCAGGCGTTCCACCCGGGCCTGTCTGGTCGAGGCTTTGGGGAACCACCACGCGCTCAGGGGATCGTTCTCGAGTGCCCGGCTCAGCAGCCGGGCCGCGATCGGGATATCGCCCGGCGTCCCCGGTCGCACGGTCCGGTGGGAGGGCTGTCTTTCTGCGCGCACTTCCGGATGCTAGCGACATTTCGGACGTTCGAGTACCCGGTATTCCGGGTCCCGGTGTGTTGCCCGCCGAACGCGCGACGGCCGCGGCTCAGAGCCGCGGCCGTCCCCGGGTGCGGTGTGCCGATTACCCGAGGCTCTTCACGAACGCGGCCAGCTGGTGGCCGCTGTAGTCGGGCTGCCCGTCGTTCTGCACGGCTGCCGCGCCGATGGTGTCGACGTGGTTGTAGCCGGGCAGGGTGACGACCTGGGCCAGGGCGGGGGCGGGGAACAGGGTGCCCACGGCGGGCGGGACCGGGCTGTCGCCGGCGAAGGCCACGAAATGGGGTTTGGTGCGGGACAGCCCGCGGCCGGTCAGCGCGGCCATCTCGCCGGTGCGTGAACCGCCGAAACCCGCGCCGATGTCGATCACCAGGCGCAGCGGGAAGTAGGTCTCCCAGTACGCGCCGGGGGAGCCGGTGCCGAGCTGGCGCGCGACCTCGATGATGTCGGCGACCTCGTGATTGGGTGCGGTGTAGGGGATTGCGCGCACGTCGTTGTAGTTGCGCCAGGTGTAGAGCGCGCCGCGGTCGGTGGGGAATACGCGCTGCTGGGTGCCCGCGCTCATGCGCAGGAAGGAGCCGATCAGCGGAATCTGGGTGACCTCGCCCGGGGTCGGGAAGGACTTGAGTTCGACCGGTCCGCCGTCGAGGGCACCCAGACCCTGTTGGGTGAGAACGAAATTGGCCGAGTTGTTGTCGATCAACATGCCGAGCATCGCGGTGTTGGTGAAGCGGAACTCGCGAATCGCGGCCGAGCCGTCGGCGCCGTTCGCTGCGAATCCCGCCCAGGTCGGCGAGGTCAGGAAGTTCAGCGTCAGTTCCATCTCGGGGTCGCTCGGCAGGTGTGCGAGCAGCCGGCTCTCGCCGTCGGGATCCAGGTGCGCGGCCAGGCCCGCGAGCCGGTACAGCACAAAGGTTTTCGCGCCCAGGACCGGCAGCGAGCCGAACGTGCGCGGCAGCATGCCGGCCTTGAATCCGGTCTGCAGTACCCCGTCCAGGGGTGTGACCAGCGCGTCGGTGAGGTCACGCAGGATCGGGGTGTTCTGCAGCGCGACCGGGTCCGAGGACACCATCGAGTCCTGGGCGGCGAACGCGGCGCACTGGTCCGCGCCGTGCCCGGCCGCACCGAAATTCCAGTCGGCGAAGAATCCGGTCACCAGCCCGCCGAGCGAGATGCCGGTACACACGAACTTGTCCTGTCGCTGCGCGCGGACGGGTACCTCGTGGCGCATGACCTCGAACTGGTCCCACAGCACCCGTTCCATTCCCATGGAATCGAGCACCGCCAGTTGATCATTGGTCTTGAATCCCGGGAATCGCTGCCCGTCGAGTTCCCTGCCGTTGAAGTAGTAGTCGACGGCGTCGAGGTAGTTCCCGCTGCGCAGCGCGTAGTCGAAACCGAAGGTCTCGTCGAGGCACGTACTGCGCCGCGCCAGCGCCCAGAATTCGATGTGCTGCCCCATGGATCGCGCCGAGCGCACCGTATTGGCCGCCACCCCATCGGAATTGACGGCCCCGCCGCCGAGTCCCTGCTCCTGGATGACGATCCGGTCGGCCCCCGCGGAGTCCGCGGCCCCGTCCGCGGTCCGGTACCGCAGGTATCCGACCCGGTCGCACGCCGCGGGGTGCGCGGCCGCGCCGGCCGGCAACGGCAGCAGGTAACTCACGTGCGACACCACGATCCCGTCCCGTTCGGACAGCACCGTCTCCTGCCGGTCGACCGCCGCGCTCGCCGCCTCCGGTTCCGCCCCCGCGGGCCCGCCCGCGATCGACAGCGTCGCCCCGATCCCCAGCACGACCGCCAGCGCGAGGTTGGCCCGCCGCGGGTTCCGGCTGTTCCGGTCGCGGGCACGCCGTTGCGCCCGAGTGCTTCTCGTCATGACTCGGATGGTGTCAGTATCGGAATAGCTGTGTCACTCGGCATTCGAACGGAATCCCGGGCACCCGTTTGTGCACTGTGGCGCCGGAGTCCGCGGCCGCCCGGCCGCCATCGGATGGGCACGGCCGGGACGCGATCCTCAACGTCGCTGGGGGAGCGGGCCGTTCACTTCTTCGGGAGTGGTGAATTGATGGTGGTGAAGTACTGCGCGGCGGCCAGCAGGGTGGCGGGCGCGGTCACCAGGAGGGTGCCGGCCAGGGTGCCGAGGGGACCGAGGGCCATGATCCCGCCGAGGCAGCCGATGGCGGCCGCCGGGAGGAACCCGCCGAACAGGCCGATGATCGCCGCGGAGGCGATGGTGGCGCCGGCGACGCCGCCCAGGACGCACCCGACGGCCGCGCCGCCGAGTCCGCCCACCGCCGTGCCGATGGCGGCGCCCAGCTGGATGGTCGAGGTGAGCCGGGCCCAGGCGGCCTGCTCGCGTTCGTAGCGGGTCTTCCACGGGGCTTCGGCGTCGAAGGGGAGCGCCACGGGTTGATAGACCGCGTGGGCGGTGTCGAACCGTGGGGTGAGGGTGGCGGTGCGGCCGGTGATGGCGGCGTCGATCGGGAAAACGAAATCGTCTACGCGGAAAGACATTTCGGCCTGTGCGAGCGTCCGCCCGGCCGGGGACTCGATGGTGAACACGCCGTCGCGGGCCGTGAGCGAGCCGCCCTCGGTGGTGATCGTGGTCGCCACCTCGCCGGGGGTGACCGTGAACCGAACGTCGTCGGGGGCATCGGCGGTGGCGATGCCGGTGGCCAGCTGCGCGGCGGCGAGCAGAGAACAGGTCAGGATCAGGGGCTTCTTCATGGATTTCCTTCGTGGTGGAACCGAGAATCCGTCACGCGCCGAGCGGCGTCCTGTGACGTGGGCAACACGATAATCACAAACTCGACGACTTGTCTACAGTTCTCGACACTGTGTTGACTATTGTCGGGTCGCCGTGGAGCATGGCGGTCGTGAGCAATGCCTTTCCCTCTTTGAATCGGCGCGCGCTACTGGGCGGGTCGCTGGCCGCGCTGGGCGTCGCGGCGCTGCCCCGGACCGCCACCGCCGTGCCGCCGGGCCCCGAACTCCTCGACGCGCCCACCATGTGGCGCTGGGTCCGGGACATGGCCGCCCACGGCCCGCGCTTCACCGGCAGCCCCGCGCACAAGCGCTGGATCGATTCTCTGGCAAGGGAATTGACGAACTTCGGCCTGGACGTCGAGCGCTACCCCACGCCGCTGCGGTACTGGAACGCGCGCGACTGGTCGCTGACCGTCACCGACGCGCAGGGCGGGACGGAACAGATCCCGGTCGCCTACTACTGGCCCTATTCGGGCACCACCCCGAGCGCGGGCATCACCGCCCCGGTGGTCGATGCCGCGGGCGGCGGCGATCTCACCGGCGCGATCGCCCTGGTCGATCGTCCCGTCACCACACTCGTCGCCGGCGTCTTCGCCCCGTTCACGGTGTCGGCCCGCCCGCGCACCCTGCTGCTCGACGCCGCCCTGGAGGACATCTCCCGGCCCTGGCTCGGTGCGAGCGGGCCCAAGCTCAGCGCCCTGCGGGACCGGGGCGCGCTGGCCGCCATCTCGATCCTGCCGTTCGCGCCCGAGGACGCGCGCGGTCAGTACACCCCGCACCAGCAAACCCAGCAGGACGGCCTGCCCGCCCTGCATCTCGATCGCGACCAGGGCGCCCGGTTGCGGGAGCTCATGCGCCGGGGCCCGGTCACCGCCACCCTCACCCTGACCGCCGACACCGACCCCGCCGCCTCGGTCGACTACCTCGCCGCCACCATCCCCGGCAACGGCAGCGGGTCCGGCGCGATCTTGCTCATGACGCACACCGACGGCCAGAACGCCGTCGAGGAGAACGCCGCCGCCGCGATCCTGGCCATGGTCGACTACTTCACGAAACTGCCCGTGGCCCAGCGAGATCGGGACATCTGCGTCGTCTTCTCACCCGCGCACATGACCGCCGCCACCAGTGCCGTGCATCCCGAGCACTGGCTCGAACAGCATCCCGAGATTCGCGATCGGATCGTGGCCGCCGTGGTCCCCGAACATCTCGGCGCGCTGCACTGGGCCGCGGGTCCGGACCGAGTGTGGCGACCGACCGGGCAGCAGGAGATCCTCGTCCTGGGCGTCGGCAACAGTGATCAACTCACCGGAACCGTCACGGCCGCACTGGATTCCAGCGACCTGGACCGCACGATCGTCGCCCGGCCCTACACGAACAATCTCTACGGTGAGGCCACCGGCCCCTACCGCCTGGGTATACCGACCGTCACCGCCATCGCCAGTCCGAACTATCTGATCCGGGTGAGCCCCGGCGCCGAACTCGACCGGCTCGATCCCGAACTCGCGCACCGTCAGACGAGATTCCTGACCGGACTGACCGAGCGACTGCTGCGTGCGTCCTGGCCGGGAGCGCCTCGGTAAGCTCGCCCGTGTGTATCGGGACCGAGCATCGGACGGGACGCGGTGACCGCGCCGCAGGATCGCGCACCCGCGCGCGGCCGTCGCGGCCCCAGCAAGGGTGACCGGCGCGAAGCCGCCATCCTCGACACCGCGCGCCGCCTGCTGGCCGAACAACCCCTGTCCGCCATCACCGTGGATCAATTGGCCAAGGGCGCCGGCCTGTCCCGCTCGACGTTCTATTTCTATTTCGACTCGCGCGACACCGTCGTCTACACCCTGGTCGCGGACAGTCTGACCGAGCTGGCCGACATCATGAACGACCTCGTCCCGCCCCTGCCCGCCGCTTTCCGCCGGGCCATCGCCCGCTACCTGGAGCGCTGGCAACAGCACGGCCCCCTGCTGCGCGCCTTCGGCTCCACCGACCGCGATGCCCGGGTCGAACACGCCTGGGCCGACACGCACTCGCGCATCCGTGACCAACTGGGCGGCCTCATCGACGCCGAACGTGCCGCGGGCCGCGCACCCGACGGCCCGGAGGCTCCCTACCTGGCCGACGCGCTCATGGCCATGATGTGGCGCGCGGGGTACGAACACTCCCTCGACCCCGGCGCGGACACCGACCGCAAGATCGACACCCTCACCGCGGTGTTCACCCGCACGATCTGGTGCACGCCGTAGCCGTCGCGCTCGGATGGGCCGCGCTCGCGCGGCTCCGGCTTTCGCGAAACGTCATGCCCGCGGGCGGCCGCATCCGTCGCGGCCTGCGGTGTCTCGATCACGGCTGTGCCGGGGACGGCTTCCGTCGCGCGCGGACCGCCATGGTCAACCCCGTGATCAACAACGCCAGCAGCGGGAAAAGCGGGATGTAGGAGACCCACTCGATCGGGTCGGGCAGGGACAGGGCCACGAAGGTGACCAGGACGGTCGCGGTGAAGATCAGGGCGGACCAGCGGTGGGTGGGGCGGACCCACCAGCCCGACGGAGTGTGGGCGGCGGCGCGGTGGGGGCCGCGGAACCAGGTCAGGTACAGGTAGGCGCCGGTCAGGAACAGCAGGGCCAGGGGGAGCAGGGGGAGGTAGACGAGCCAGTCGGGGCCCGAGACCGCCAAGACGACGAAGACCAGGACGATGCTCGCGGCGAACGCGATGCCCAGCCACCGGTGCGCGCGCCGAATCCGGACGTTCCTGTTCATCGGGTCCTCCATGTTCCCCAGAGCCGGGTGTCCCGGCGTTCCGTCGCCCGGTCGTCGTGCTGAACGCGCGCCGCGGGCCTGTGACCAGCGCTTCTGGATTACCCATTGATAGTGCCAGCCGGAAATCCCAGATTTCGTACCCGACCGGCGTGTCAGTGTCTGATTTCCGCCGATGGACAGGTGACCATGGGAAGACCACGGAACTGCACCGGCAATCGGTAGGAGATGTGATGCTCGCACTCGGGTTCTTCGGATGGATCATCATCGGCGGTCTGGCCGGCTGGATCGGCAGCAAGGTGATGGGTACGGACGGGCAGCAGGGCGTGATCATGAACGTCGTGGTCGGCATCGTCGGCGGCCTGCTCGGCGGTTTCCTGCTCAACCTCCTCGGCGTCGACGTCCGGGGCGGCGGGCTCATCTTCAGCTTCCTGACCTGTCTCGGCGGCGCGGTCCTGCTGCTGTGGATCGTCAGCAAGGTCCGCAGCTGAGCCCTGTCGATCCGCTGTACCGGTTCCACCCACGGCCCACCACGCCCCCGGCGTCGGTGGGCCGTCGGCGTTCGGCGGGCGCGCACCCGCCTCCCACCTGCCCGTTCTGAAATCGTTCAGTCGTCGTTGAGCCGCCGGGGTCATCGTGGTGCCCGGCGCCCACCCCGGGCGCCGCACCGGAACGGTCCCGCCGTTCCCGAAATCCCTCGCGTCGAACGACTTCGGAAGAGGCATCACCACCCATGCGCAACACCCTCCGCCGTTCCGGCCGCACCATGATCCTGATGGGCGCGCTGACCCTCACCCTGGCCGCCGCGGCCTGCTCCACCGACAAGCCCGCGGCCGCGCCCGCCACCGTGCCCGCTCCCGACCCGAACAAGCCCGGCATCCTTCTCGTGCACGGCGCGTTCGCCGACGGCTCCAGCTGGGGTGGCGTCGCGGAGCAGTTGCAGGCGAAGGGCTTTCGAGTCACCACCGCCGCGGTGCCGCTGCGCGGGCTGACCTACGACAGCGCCTACGTTCGCAGCCTGCTCGACGCCATGCCCGGCAAGACCCTGCTGGTCGGTCACTCCTACGGCGGCGCGGTCATCACCAACGCCGCGGCCGGTGCGCCCAACGCCGCCGGACTCGTCTACGTGGCCGCCTTCGCGCCCGACAAGGGCGAGTCGCTGGGCGAACTCGACGGCCGCTTCGGCGGTCCGGCCACCCGAATCACCGTGCCGCACACCGTCGGCGCCGATCCCGTCCCCGAGTTGCGGGTCGCGGACGACAAGTTCGGGGAGTACTTCGCCCAGGACGTCGAACCCGTCCGGGCGGCCGTACTCGCGGCGGGCCAGCGCCCCATCTCGGTCGCGGCCTTCACCGAGACGACCGCCGAACCGGCCTGGCGCACCGTGCCGTCCTGGTACCTGGTGGCGACCGACGACCGCATGATCCCGCCCGCCGGGCAGCGTGAGATGGCGGCCCGCGCCGGGGCCACGGTCACCGAGCACGCGGGCAGCCACGCGATCGCGGTCTCGCACCCGGACGCGGTGGTGCGGGTCATCGACGAGGCTGCGGCGGTCGTGGCGCGCTAGCCGCGAGCACAACGCCATGACCTGCGGCGACGCCGTGATCGCGGTGAGCGCCGGCATGCGTACCGATGTGCCGGCACAGCAATGGAACGGGCCCGGCGGTCGGCATCGAGCCGGAAAGTGTTGTGTTGATGGAGGGTTCGAGAACGGCCGTGCCGACGCCGGGCGGACAGTCCTCCGTGCCATGGTCAGGCGGGATTTGCGCGGGGTCCCGGGAGGGGCGTCGATGTGAGCAGCCTGTCGATCTCCGCCAGCGCACGGGCTGCGCCGATTCGCGCGGCGAGAGTGCGGGATTCGTACAGGAGGCGCCGGGCCCGGTCGTCGTCCGCGGGGAGGGACCGGGCCAGATCCAGGAGGGCGGGCAGCAGCTCGACGGGGCTGTCCTGCGTGCGCAGGATGGCGACGGCCCGCTCGAGTAGATCCAGCGCGGGCCCTTCGGATGCGGCCAGTGCCCGCGCGCGCAGGGCCCGGCCGATGGTGGCGGGGGTGTTCCAGCGCTCGGCCAGGGCCAGTTCCTCGTCGGCGAGCTCACGGGCCCGCGCGTGGTCGCCGAGCCGGGCGAATTCCATTGCCGCCGAACCGCGCCAGGCGATGTGCGCGGGATTCGTGATGCCGACGATCCCGGCCCGGCGCCCGCACTCCAGGAAGTAGCCGATCGCCTCCCGGGACTCGCCGCGCGCCGCGCTCAGCAGACCGCGAACATGCAGGGCGACAGTCCATTCCCAGGTTTCCGGGTCGGCGTTGGCGGTGCGCCTGTCGAGCCACCGCTCGGCTTCGTCGAGGCGACCGAGGCCGATCAGCGCGTGCGCGTACTGCGCGGCCAGGGTGGCGGGCGGTGCGACGAGTTCGTCGTCGACATCACCCAGGACCGGGCCGAGATCGGCCAGCACACCGCGGAAGTCGCCCGCGCGCACCATGACCTCCGAGCGGAGGATGGCGCGGTAGGTGTCGATCGCGCCGAAGTACTGGTCCGCCCGCTGCTCGGTGAGCGCCAGTGCGGTCGTCAGATCGCCGGCCCACATGCACAGGTGCGCGAGCATTCCGATGAGCTCGCGCGGGAGCGTGCCGTCCGCGTGCTCGGCGGCGAGCCGCCGCACCGCGGTGGCGGCGTCGATCCGGACGCCGAAGGCGTCGGACCAGGTCACGATGGCCGAGGAGATCGGATCGGGCTCCGGGCGGGCGCGCTGGGCCGCGACGAGCTCGCGCCAGGTCGGGGCCGAGAGGCCGGCGATCATCCACGTCGAGGCGCGAATCGTCCCGGCGTACACGGGATCCCGGGCTTCGGTCTCGGCGACGACGGTCTCGAGCATGTGCATGGCGGCGGGCGCCTCACCCCGGATCGCCATGGTCCAGGCCAGCGGCACGGCGGCGGTCGGGGCGACGGCGCGGGCGCGCTGACCGCGCAGCGCGTCGTCCAGATGTGCCCGTGCCGCGGCGGGATTGGTCCACAGCCGCAGTTGCCCGAGCCGCACCAGCAGCTCGTCGCGCTGCTCGGGCGCGCAGATGCGCAGTGCCAGTTCCAGCCAGCCCACCGCCTCCACGATGCGGCAGTCCCGCAGGGCTTCCTCGGCCGCGTCCACGAGCACCACGGTCCAGCGCGCGTATTCCGGCCCGCACAGCTCGCGCAGATATCGGGCCACGTGCCGGGCCGGATACCCGCGGCCGCGTTCGTGTTCCGCCGCCGCGGTCCGGAACCCCGCGGACTCCTGTCTGCCGGTGAGCCACGCGATGGTGTCGGCGATCAACGGGTGCCGCACCCGCGGCGGCTCGGCGGACGCCAGAATGCCCGCGTCCGTGAGCAATTCGCAGCGGTGCCGGACTTCGCCCGGCGGTTGATCGCAGGCGGCGGCCAGGGTCGGCACCTCCGGCTTGAGCTCCCGCAGGGCCGCCAGTGCCCGCATCATTCGCGCGCCACGCGCGGAGAACCCGCGCAGGAGCCGCTGTGTCGCGCGCGAGTAGCGACCGTCCAGGAGCCGGTGCGGCACCCGGGTGCGGTCGGCGCGCTCGGCCATGTCCGCGATGAGCGCGTCCACCAGCATCGGGATGTCGGCGGCCGCGTCCCGGATCTCGGCCGCGAGTTCGGGCGGGCAGTCCGATCCCGTTCGCCGCCGGTACAACTCGGCGACCGCACCCGAACCCAGCCGCCGCAGCCGCAACACCTCGGTGGCCACCGGCTCGAGCCTGGAGTGCAGCTCGACCACCCGCGGGTCCCAGAACCGCCCGTCGAGCGCGACGACGATGACCGCCCGCGCCGCCCGCAGCGCCGGCCCGAGCGCGACCAGCACCCGCACCGACCCCTCGTCCATCCGCGTGCCCTCGTCGACCAGGACGATCAACGGCTCCGCCCCCGCCCACCTCGCCAGCACACGCCGCAACCGCCCGACGAGGGCCCGCTCCCACTCCGTCGCCGATGTGTTCGCCGCTGCCGCAGTGTGTTCCAGGTCGAAGGCGGCCGAGCCGCTGCCTTCTACGGGCGTGCTCGCGGAGGTGGTGAGGCGGGTCAGGAGCTCGGTGGCGAGATCCTCGTCGTTCGTGGTCGGCTCGATTCGCAGCGCGTGTGGATAGCGCAGCGAAAGCTCTTTCAGCAGTTCGGTTTTGCCGTAGCCGGGGCGGCCGGTGACCACCACCAGGGACCCGGCGCCGGTGGCGGCGCGACGTTCGAGGGCGGCGATCGCGGCGAGTTGGCGATCCCGGTCGACCATCGTGGGAACGCGCGTATCGGCAACTGCGGCAGTGGTATTCGCGGCCGGATCCGGTGGCGCGAGCGCCGGTTCCGCTTCCCAGCCGGCGAGCACGCGTTCGTGGAGCGCGCGCAGCTCCGCGCCGGGTTCCACGCCGAGCTCGTCGATCAGCAGCCGCCGGGTGTCGCGGTACAGCGCCAGCGCGTCCGACCGGCGTCCCCGGTCGGCGAGCGCGCGCATCAGCAGCGCCCGGGGGCGTTCGCGCAGCGGATGTTCGGTGGTCAGCGCGCGCAGGGCGTCGATCGCCCGATCGGCCCGGCCCTGCGTGACCGCGAGGTCGAGGCTGTCCTCGAGGATCGCGATGCGGCGCTCGGTCAGGGCCGCGCGCTGCTGCTCCGCCCACGGTCCGGGAATCCCGGCCAGGGGTTCGCCCGAGCACAGCGCGAGCGCGTCGGCGTACCGCCGGGCCGCGAGCTCACCGTCGTTCGACCGCCGGGCCAGTACCGCTTCGGCCACCAGCCGATCCAGCACCCCGAGGTCGAGCTGATCATCGTCGATCCGCAGCTGGTACCCGCCGTGCCCGGACAGCAGCACCGCCGGGGGAGTGCGCGGCGCCCGCGTGGGCTCGAGCACGCGCCGCAGCGCCGAGATGTGCGTCTGGATCACCGCGGTGCCGCTGGCCGGGGGCTCGTCCTCGTACAGCGCGTCCAGCAGGGCCGCGGCCGAAACCCATTGCCGCCTGCGCATCGCCAGCACGGCCAGGATCCCGCGCCGCTGCGGCGGGCCCAGCGGCCGGACCTCGCCGTCGATCCGCGCCTCGACGCCGTCGAGCAGGATCAGGTACAGCCCGCTCGCCCGACCCATGCACCTCTCCACGCCGTCCCGTGCATCGGCGCGCCCGGCGGGCGGCGCCGCGCCCGGGCGTCCGCCCTGCTGGCGGCATCGCGACCGAGCGGCCGGCCCGCCGTCCAGGCTCACCGCTCGCCCGGAAATGACACGTCACCGACGCGAAGACTCTACTGACCCCCGACCCGCCGACATCTGCCACCCCGCATCCGTGACCAGCCCCGCCGGGCGACCCGGAGTGATCTCGCGAATCCGGGGTACCCGCGTAGCGTTGCGCTCTGGTCGGCGCACCCGCGGGTAATCGGACGAACGTCGGAACCGAGGAGTCGTGATGGCGGAGCAAGCCGGTGCGGACGGCACCGTGCGGACACTGATCCCGGCCCGGATCGATCGGCTGCCGTGGTCCAGATTTCACACCCGCATGGTGGCCGCGCTCGGGGTGGCGTGGATCCTGGACGGGCTCGAGATCACCGTCGCCAGCGCGGTCGCCGAGACCCTCACCGAACCCGAGACACTGCACCTGTCCTCCACCGCGGTCGGTCTGCTGGCCACGGTGTACCTGGCCGGTGAGGTGGTCGGCGCGCTGGTGTTCGGCAACCTGTCCGACCGGCTCGGGCGGCGCAAACTCTTCCTGATCACCCTGGGCGTCTACCTGTTCGGCAGCGGCCTGACCGCGCTGACCCTGGGCAGCGGCGCGGGCTGGGTGGCGTTCCTGTACGTCACCCGCTTCATCGCGGGCATGGGCATCGGCGGCGAGTACGCGGCCATCAACTCCGCCATCGACGAACTGATTCCGGCCCGCTATCGCGGCCGCGTCGACATCGCGGTCAACGGAACCTATTGGGCCGGAGCGATCATCGGCACCATCGGCACCTACATCCTGCTGAACATGGTGACCCTGTCGGTGGGCTGGCGGCTGGGGTTCCTGATCGGCCCGGTGCTGGGCCTGGTCATCCTCTTCGTGCGCAGGCACCTGCCGGAGAGCCCGCGCTGGCAGATCATGCACGGCCGCACCGAGGACGCCGAGCGCTCGATCACCGAGATCGAGCGCGAAGTGCACGCCACCGGTGTGGAACTGCCCCCGGTCGACGAATCGAAGGTCCTCGAGGTCCGGCCCGCCGATCGGATCGGCTACCTGGCCCTGACCCGGGTGCTGTTCCGCGAGTACCCCTCTCGCGCCGTGCTCGGGGCGAGCCTGATGATCAGTCAATCGTTCCTGTACAACGCCATCTTCTTCACCTACACCCTGGTGCTCGGCAAGTTCTACGGCGTCCCGTCCGAGACCACCCCGCTCTACCTGATCGCCTTCGCGGTGGGAAATCTGCTGGGCCCGTTCACCATCGGCCACTATTTCGACACCATCGGCCGTCGCACGATGATCTCGGGCACCTATCTGCTCTCCGGTGTCCTGCTGGCGATCTCGGCGGTGCTGTTCTACGCCGACGTGCTCAACGCCATCACCCAGACCCTGTGCTGGTGCGTCATCTTCTTCTTCGCCTCGGCCGGCGCCAGCGCCGCCTACCTCACCGTGAGCGAGATCTTCCCGCTCGAGGTGCGCGCCAAGGCCATCGCCGTGTTCTTCGCCATCGCCCAGTGTTTCGGCGCGCTGGGCCCGGTCATCTACGGCGCACTGATCGGCGACGGCGACCACCCGTTCCGCCTGTTCCTCGGCTACCTGCTCGGCGCGGCCGTCATGATCACCGGCGGCGTCATCGCGAAACTGCTGGCCGTGGACGCGGAGAACAAGTCCCTGGAGGACATCGCCCTGCCCCTGGCGGCCCGCCGCGAGCCACCGGCCCGCGCGGAGGGTGTGGCCACGCCCGCCGCCCCCTGAACGGCGGGGCGCACCCGCCCACCCCGGCCGAGCGCACAGTAGACTCCGCGCGAGGGCGGGGGCGCGCGGCGATTCCCCATGAGCGGCAGAGGAATTGCGCATGGACACGGTGCTGGTCACCGGAGCGACGGGTTTTGTCGCCGGGCACTGCATCACCGAACTGCTCGAACACGGGTATCGGGTGCGGGCGACGGTCCGGGATCTGTCCGACACCGGCAGGCGCGCCCACCTGGTCGACATCGCGAACCGGCTCGGCGGTGAGCTCGACTTCGCGCAGGCGGACCTGACCTCGGATCAGGGCTGGGAGGTCGCCGCCAAGGAGTGCGATCACATCCTGCACGTCGCGTCCCCGATTCCGGACGGCCGCAAGGAGTCCGAGGCGGAGATGGTCGAGGCCGCCGTCGAGGGCACCCTGCGGGTCCTGCGCGCGGCGGCCGCCGCCACCACGGTGCGCCGCGTGGTCCTGACCTCCTCGATCGTCACCATCAACCAGGGCCATGACACCGATCGCGTGTTCACCGAACAGGATTGGTCCGATCCCGCGCGGCTCACCGGTTACGACAAGAGCAAAACCCTCGCCGAACAGGCCGCCCGCCGCTTCGCCGGGCAACTCGGAACCGGCTTCGACCTGGTCACCCTGCACCCCGCCATGATCCTGGGCCCGCTCCTGCACCGGCAGACCAACATGTCCCACGAGCCCGCGATCCGCCTGCTCGGACGCAAGGTGCCCGGCAATCTGAACGTCGGCTGGTCGACGGTCGACGTCCGCGATCTCGCCCGCGCGCACCGCGTCGCCCTCGAAACCCCCGAGGCGTCGGGCGAGCGCTACATCCTCGCGGGCGACCACTTCTGGATGCGCGACATGGCCGCGGCGCTGGCCGCCGAGTTCGGCCCCCGCGGCTTCAGGGTTCCCCAGCGCATGCTCCCCGATTGGCTGGTCCGCCTGGCCGCCCTCGCCGACCCCGGCATCAAACGCGTGGTCCCCGCCCTGGGCAAGCCCGAACGCCTCAGCTCCGCCAAAGTCGAAGCCGAACTGGGCATCTCGCTGCGGCCGAAACAGCAGTCTCTGCTGGACACCGCCGAGAGCCTGCTCGCCCACGGCGTGGTGACGGCGCCCGGCCGGTAGAAAACCGGTGGGCCGCGGCGGGTCTCGTCTGCGAGAATCCTGCCGGTGACGGGGTCAACCGGTATCGCCGGTCTGCTGCGCGCCAACCGCGGGTTCCGGCTGCTGTGGGCCGCGCGCTCGCTGTCGTTCCTGGGCGATTCGCTGACCCTGGTCGCGCTCATGCTCTACGTCGCCGAGACGACCGGGCAGGCGCTGGCGGTGGCCGCCCTGCTGCTCGTGGGAGATTTCGCGCCCGCGCTGCTCGGCCCGTTCACCGGAGCGCTGAGCGACAGGTTCGATCGCAAACACGTCATGGTGGTCTGCGATCTCGTCCAGGGCGCGATGGTGCTGACCATCGCCCTCTGGCTGCCCTCGCTGTGGCTGCTGCTGGCGCTGGTGGCGGTGCGGGCCATCGCCGGACAGGTCTTCCAGCCCGCGTCCCGCGCCGTGGTGCCCGCCCTGGTCCGCGATCGAGAGCTGGAAAGCGCCAACGCCGCAATCGGTTTCGGCACCAACGCGGGGGAGACCCTGGGCCCGCTCGTCGCCGCGGCCCTGTTCCCCGTCGTCGGCCTGCGCGGGGTGCTGCTGATCGACGCCGCCACCTTCGTGCTCTCGGCGCTGCTGCTGCTCTTCCTGCCCACCGGCCGATCGCCGGCGGCCGAGGACGGGCCCCCGCGCACGCTGTGGGCCGAAACCGTCACGGGCCTGCGCTATCTCGCCGCCGCACCGCTGCTGCGCGTCATCGGTCTCGGCTACGTCGCCATCGTCGCCTGCAACGGCATCGACGACGTCGCCCTGGTCTTTCTCGCGAAAGACACACTGCACAGCGGAGATTCGGCGGTCGGGCTGCTGCTGGCGGGCGTCGGCATCGGCCTGCTCGCGGGGTACGCGCTGGTGGCGCGCACCCGGTTCACCATGCCGGTGCTGCTGGTCGCCGGATTCGCGATCAGCAGCGCCGGAAACCTGCTGACCGGCCTGGCCTGGGCGGTCGCCGCGGCCTTCGTCGTGCAGACCACGCGCGGACTCGGCATCGCCGCCATGGACGTGGCCGCCAACACCCTGATCCAGCGCGCGGTCCCGCGGGAGCTGCTCGGGCGCGTGTTCGGCAGCCTCTACGGCGCGATCGGCATCGCGGCCGCGCTGTCCTACCTCGGCGGCGGATTACTGCTCGACCGCACCGACCCTCGCGTCGCCTTCATCGCCGCCGGGGCGGGCGGACTGCTGGCGACCGTGGCCACGGCCGTAACGCTGCGCCGGGTGATCGCCCGCCCGCGTGACCGCGAACCCGCGCCGCCGGACCACTAGGCTGCGGAAGGCAACCAAAGGAGTTCGCAATGACAACCTTCGATCGCGGTCCCTCGATGTTCCCGGCGTGGTTCGACCGGCTACAGGTCAAGTACATGAATCCGGCGATGCGCCGCGTCGCGCCCTACCTGCCGGGTTTCGCGGTGATCGAGCATCGCGGCCGCAAGTCGGGCCGGGCGTACACGACACCGGTCAACGCCTTCACCGCGCGCGGCACCTTCGCGGTCGTGCTCGGCCACGGCATCACCGACTGGGCCCGGAACGTGGTCGCCGCGGGTGACACCACCGTGCGCTCGCGGTTCCGCACCGTCCGGCTCGCCAACGCCCGCATCGTGGCCCCCGGTCAGGCCGGCGCCGACGTGCCCCGCGCGGCGCGACTGGCGGGCGGCAAGTTCAACATCTTCCTCGCCGACATCGTCTAGCGGTCCCGGTCCCGGCCGGTCAGAACGTCACCCCGTACGCGGTGAGCAGCGCCCGCGTGAACGCCGCGGCCGCGGGGGAGGAACGTCCGGTCGGGACGGCGAGGCCGAATTCCCATTCGATGACCGGGGTCACCCGGGCCGTGTGCAGTTCCGGGAACCGCGCGGCCGAGGATTCCGGCAGCAGCGCCGGGCCCAGGCCGCTGCCCACCAGGTCGTGGATGGTCTCGAGCGCGGAGGCCTCGTACCGGAATTCGAGCCGGACACCGGCATTGCCGAGCGCGTCGTTGATGACATCGCTGATGATCCACTCCTGCGGCAGCGCGACGAAGCAGTCCCCGGCCAGCTCCGTGATCGCGACCGACTCTCGCTGCCCGAGCCGGTATCCGGGCGGGCACAGCAGCACGACCGGCTCGCGCGCCAGCGGAATGACGCGCACCCCCGGCGGCGGCTGGGCGGGCCGGGCCACCAGGGCCAGATCGAGTTTGCCCTCGGCGATGCTGTGCATTCGCTCCATCGCCCCGGACGCCTGCTGCGAGAGCCGCAGCCGGACCATCGGATGTTCCTCGTGAAACCGTGCGAGCACCCCCGCCAGATCCACCGATCCGTGCGACAGCAGAATCGCCAGATGTACTGAGCCGCTGAGATTGTCGTGATAGTTCGCGACGGTGTCGGCGGCGCGCCGGGCGGCGCTGAGCACCAGGCGGGCCTCCGGCAGCAGCGCCGCGCCCGCCGCGGTGAGGGTGATGCGCTGCCGGGATCGGTCGAACAGGGGCGTGCCCAGATCATGTTCGAGCTTGGCGATCGCGGCCGAGACCGCCGACTGCACCACGTGGACCTGTTTCGCGCCCTGCGAGAAGCTCAGCTCGGTGGCGACGGCGACGAAGTACTCCAATTGCCGGAGTTCCATAGCTGGAGGCTACCAATTGTGGGGGTCGTCTCCGTGACATCTCGCGTCCGGTTCCGCCGACCGTGCGGTATCGCCATCGGCGATGAGCCGCATCGCGGCCGTGCGTTGGACTGGCGACCACCTCGGGCGAAGCCTGAAGTCGAGTCATTCGCTCAATGGTTACTAGGGCATCCTCCGGCAGCGCGGCCGAGGTGAAGGCCCTGCTTCACGGGATGAGAAGTACATGATCAGCAAGCGTTCAATCTCGGTTCGTCATCGTTCGATTCTCACGCTGGGGGCCTCGGCCACGGCACTCGTCCTGGTCTTTGCCGGTGCACCGCACGCGGTTGCCGACCCGGCGCCGGGGCTCGACACCGGGTCCGCCGGACTCGGCATACCGCTGGGGTCCGGCAGCGCGGACGCGGGCGCGATCGCCCTCGGTGTGGCGGCCGGCGACGCCCTCGGCGCGGGTTCGGCCGCCACGGACACCGGCAGCGCGCTCGCGCTCGGAACCGGCAGCGGGGCGGGCAGTTCCGAGGTTCTCGATGCCGGGAGCGCCGCGGTGGGCGGGGCTGCGGCGCTCGGGTCCGGAAGCGCGGAAGCCCTGGAGTTGGGCAGCGCGGGGGCGGGCAGCGCGGCTGCGGCGGGCAGCGCCGACGCGGGGAGCGCCGGGGCGGCCGGAAGTGCGGCCGCCGGCAGTTCAGCGGCGGAAACCGGCAGTGCGGCAACGGCTCTCGGACTGGGATCGGCCGGAGCCGGGGCTGCCGGAGCGGGAGCCGCCGGTGCGGGCGCGGCGGGGGCCGGGGCCGCGGGTGCGGGTCTCGGCGGTGCGGCGCTGGGTAGTGCCGGGGTCGGCAGCGCCGAACCCGGAAGCGCGGCGGTCGGTAGCGCGGGGGTCGGCAGTGCCGCGGTAGGCAGCGCGGCCCTGGGTAGTGCCGCCGTAGGGAGTGCCGCGCTGGGTAGCGCGGGGGTCGGCAGTGCGGCGCTGGGCAGCGCGGCGGTCGGCGGCGCTGCCGGTGGCGCGGCGCTCGGAGGCGTCCTGCTCGGTCTCGGGCCGGGCGCGGGAACCGGGCCGAACGCCCAGAACCCGGATGCACAGAACCCGAACGGCCCGAATTCCCAGAACCCGAACGAACAGAACGGCCGGCCGCACGGGCAGCCGGGAGTCCCCGGCCCCTCGGAGTCCCGTCCCGGTGCGCCTGGTACTTCCGGCCCGGGCACGACATCGCCCGACTCCGGAACGACCCGCGGGGGACAGCTCGGCGACAACGAAACACTTGGCGCGGCAGCCTATCCCGTCCCGCTCGGACACCCCGAGACCGGCGCGGGCGGTCTGGTCTCCTCCGATCGCGCTCTGCTGGCGGGCTTCGGCCTGCTGTCGCTGCTGGGCGCGGGCCTGCTGGTGTCCCACACCGTGCGCCGCCCGAGCCGCGACCCGCGCTGACCGGATCGAACACACAAGCTCATGAGCAAGGTTCGATCCGCCCTGACCTGGGCCGTCGCGGTCGTGCTCGTGGTGGTGGGCGGTTTCCTGCTCGGTGCGCCGGGCACCGGCGAACAACGGAACCCGCCCCCCGCCGCCGTCGACGCGCGTTCGGACGCCCCGCCGCCCGCGCCGTCACTACCGCGTTCGGCTCCGGAGACCCTGTCCATCCCGGTCATCGGCCTGACCACCGCGCTGGATCACATCGGTTTGAAATCCGATGGCACCGTGCAGGATCCGGCTTCCTTCGAGCGTGCGTCCTGGTACGACGCCGGCGCAACGCCCGGCGAACGGGGATCGGCGGTCATCCTCGGTCACGTCGATTCCTATCGCGGCCCGGCGGTCTTCTTCCGCCTCGACGCCCTGCGTCCCGGTGACGCCATCGACGTCACCCGCGCCGACGGCGGCACCGCGCGTTTCGTGGTGACCCGCGTCGAAACCGTTCCCAAGGACGCCTTCCCGGCGGCCGCCGTCTACGCCGACCATGGCGGCCCGGAGCTCCAACTGGTCACCTGCGGTGGGCAATTCGACGACGAATCCCGTTCCTACCGCTCGAACGTCATCGTCTACTCCACCCTGGCGGATCCGTCGCCGGCGGCGGCCCGCGCCGGCTGAGCGTCGCCACGATCCACAACGCGTAACCGATGTGTTACGCTTTTCGGGTGGACGAAGTAGCCGCCGCGATCGCCGATCCGGTGCGCCGGGAGATCCTGCTGCTGTTGCGCACGGCCCGGCTCACCGCGGGAGAGATCGCCGAGAATTTCGCGATCAGCCGCCCCGCGGTCAGCCGGCACCTGCGCGTGCTGCGCGAATGCGGCCTCGTGTGCGACGAGGTCGCCGGGCGGCAGCGGTTCTACACCCTCGACGCCGAGCCGCTGCGCGAACTCGCGGGCTGGATAGCGCAGTTCGATCGGCGCGAGGCATGGGAACGGCGCTTCGACGCATTGGAGACCGAGGTGTACCGCACGCGCCGCGAGCATCGCGCCGCCCCGGCGGATGCCGAGACAGCAAGGGAGAACACCGCATGAGCAACTCACCCACCGGTCGCGTCGTCCCCACCGCGGCGGGCAGCGTCATCCCCACGGCCGCGGGCCGGGACCTGGTTCTGCTGCGGACCTTTCGCGCGCCCATCGAGGACGTCTGGGCGAGCATCACCGAATCCGACCGCACCGCACGGTGGTACGGGCAGTGGAAGGGCGAACCCGGGGTCGGGCGGACGATCCAGGTGCAGATGGCCTTCGAGGAGGGCGCGGGCTGGTCCGATATGCGTATCGACGCCTGCGACCCGCCGCGTCATCTCGCCCTCTACGCCGCCGACGACTACGGCGTCTGGAGCCTGGATCTGGAGCTGACCCAGCGGGAGGAGATCACCACCCTGCGCTTCACCCATCATCTCGACGACAAGGCCGAAGTCGAGAACGTCGGGCCGGGCTGGGAGTACTACCTCGACGCCATGGTCTCGGCCTACAACGACGGTCCGCGGCCGGACTTCGCCGACTACTACCCCGCGATGAAGGCGTACTACGAGGCCCAGGACGCCGCTACCACCGAGGGCTGACACCCCATCTTCGTTGCTCCGTCATAGCTGAACCGAATTAAGTTGCAGCACTTTCGATTTCGTCATTCTGCCAGGCTCACCGCTGGTACCGTCCGCCCCGGCGCCGCTCCCCCCGGCGCCGGAAGGAAGTAGACAATGACGAAGTCCCGCTACGCCCTCGGCGTCGGCGTGTGTGCCGCGCTGGCGAGTTCGGCCCTGGCCGCCGGCGCCGCGCACGCCGCCATCGACAGCATCGCCGCGGTCGGGCCGACGCCGGGCGCGGCGTGCCGGGTCGGCGCGGCCTGCACGATCGTCGCGACGACCACCGGTTCCGATCGTTTCGCGACCGTGGAGTTCCTGGTCGAGAACGTGGTCGTGGGATCGGCCACGCCCGTGGCGGACACCTTCGGCAAGGTCACCGCGACCCTGCCGTGGAACCCGGCCGAATCCGGCCTGTATCAGGTGGAGGTCCGCCAGAACGGCACCAACACCACGATGTCGTACTACGTCAGCCCGGGCGAGGGCGGCTGCTGGGCCGTCCCCGGTTCGTCGGGTACCGGATCCGCCGGCTCGGGGTCGGGCGGCAGCGGTTCCTTCGGATCCGGTTCGGCCGGTTCGGGTTCGGGCGGCAGCGGTTCGGCGGGTTCGGGTTCCGGGGGGAGTGGCTCGAGCACCGGCTCGCTCTGCTGAGCGGACAGCCGCGGCCGGGCGCACCCGTGTGCCCGGCCCGTGCTCCGCGATGTGCGATCAACCTCACTTGCGACCTGAATGCACCGGGCGGTATAGCCTTTGGCTATCCGAGTCGTGATGCGCAGGAGGGGCGTTGGGTACAGATCAAACTTTGCTGCATCGGTTCGTTATCTCCCAGATGACGCAGATGGGCCTGGATCGCGCGCGGCTGATTCGCGAATGCCGGGTGCCGGACTGGACTTTGACCGGCAACGGCGTCCACGTCTCGAGCGAGACCTTCTGGCGGCTGTGGGAGATCGGGGCGCGCTGGCTCGACGATCCGGACGTGGCGTTGCACGTGGCGAGCCGATACGAGCTCAAGGCGACCGGACTGTACGACTACCTGTTCACCAGCGCGCCCACGCTCGGCGCGGGCCTGGCCACCTGCGGCCCGTACGTCAGCGCGGTGACCACCAATCATCGTTTCGACCTCGTCGATTCCGGCGGCGGTCCGATGCTGCGTCTGGACATGGTCGACGGCGGCGACGCGACGCGCGACTACACCCAGCTGTGGGGCTTGATCGCCGTGCTCACCCGGGCGCGGCACGTGGTGGCCGCGCCGTTGAACCCGGTCCGGGTCGCGCTGCGCCGCCCGGCGCCGCGAAGACTCGATACGTACCGAGAGGTATTCGGTACCACCGCAATCGAATTCGGCGCCGACATCGACGCCATGACCTTCCGCCCCGCCGATCTGGAGCAGCCGCTCACCACCGCCGATCCGGTGCTCGCCGCGGTGTTGCGCCCCCTGGCCGAGGCGCTTCCGCCACCCCCGCCGCTCGAGTCCGCGTGGCCGGAACGGGTGGCCGTGGCGGTGGCCCAGGCCCTCGACGAGGGCGAGGTCTCGCTGGAGGTGGTGGCGCGCCGGCTCGCCACCAGCCCGCGCACACTGCAGCGCCGGCTCGCCGACGCGGGCACGACCTGGCGCCGGGAACTGGACCGGGCGCGCTCGGCCCGGCTCGTGGCGGCCTCGACCGCGGGTCCGGTCAGCAGAGGTAGACAGGCGCAGCTGCTCGGCTACGCCGATGCGGCGTCGATGCGCCGGGCCTCCCTGCGCTGGGCCGTGGTCGCCCACGCGCACGCACCGGTTCCGCCGCGCTAGGCCCGCAGGTGGCTGGCGGCGATGCGCCAGAACGTGGCGTGTTCCATGGTCGCGAAATCCCAGTCCTCGATGAGCGCGTGTGAGGTGGCCACGATCCCGTGCACGTCGAAGTCTTCCCGGGTCGCCGTGCCCTTGGCTTCCAATGCCGCCACCACATAGGCAACGGCACGTTCTCGGGAGTGTTGCACGTGGATCTCCTCGCAAGCGGTTCGACTCGGGTGTGCGTCCTGGACCGGCGCGCGGGAGCATGCGGTGGCGGATTGCCGATTCGCCCCGCGTGGCGCGCCGTGGATATTCAGTGTTGCTCCGCAGTCGCTACACGAGAAGGCCAGAACGCGTCAGCATCGGGCAAACGCGTCAGGGTCGGCCGCGGCCGACCGAAAGCCGTGCCGGCCGGCCGGTCGCCGCGCGCGAAATGCCGATTCGCGCCCGAGCGCGCGGGGGATCGGCGCGCGGGGCAGTAGTGTGCCGTGCGTGGAAATCGAAAGCCGTTATTACGCATATGAAACCGATCTGTGGGAACGGCTGGCGGCACTGCTGCCCACGGAGCAGGACGGCGCGAGCTTTCGCGACTGCCGCGCGGCCGGTGAGCAGGAAGCCGGTCTGACGCTGCTGACCAAACGCCTGCTCGAGGATCGGGTGCCCGTCCCCGACATGGTGCGCGCGGAACTGGAAGTCCTCGCCGAGGAGTGGGGCGAGCGCTCGGCGCTGCACGACGAGATCGCCTCGTGCGTGCGCGATCCCGAGCCCGACGGTGCGTTCCGCCTGGTCACCGACGAGTGCGCGGCTCCGATCGACGCCGCCGCGCTCGGTCTCGGCGCGACGCCGCTGGCGGGCCTGCTGGTGGTCCCGTGGATCGAATGCAACCGCTGCGCCAGCCTGCTGTGCCGTGTGCACGATCGCGATCCCCGCGGCGGGCTGCGCTATCTGGCGTCCTATTACCTCATCGGGCACCGCCGCCAGGTGCCCACCGGCGAGGCGGAGATCTACGCCGAGAACGACCTGTACACCGCGTTCGAGTCGCTGCGGAACTGCACCCACCCCCGGCAGTGATCGCCGGCCGCGATCGTGCGGCGCTGCTCGGCGGCGCCCCGGTCGCCGGTGGCGGCGCGCTCCGGAGCGCGCCGAAATCCGGTCGCGTCCCGTCCCTGGGCTCGCCTACCGTCCCGCTATGGAAGAAATGGACTGGGTACGCGGCGTTTCCCGGGTGGCGGTGCTGACGGGACTGGCGACCGTCGAGTGCCGCGCCTGCGGCCTGCGCGGCGAGACCGCGGCGGTGCTGGCGAAAGTGGCGGCCGGTTCCTGAGACCGCCGCCCGAGTTTTCGATCTTGCGTCGGCCCGGGCCGGGCGCCGCTACAGTTGGCGGTTCGCTACGGATCGACAAGAGGTACACGGCTAGTGAAGAGTTCGGCTCGGTTGCGGTTGCTCACCGCGGCCTGCGGCGCCGCGGCGGCGCTCACCGGGGTGGTTCCGCAGGCCGCGGCGCAGGCGCCCGACGGCAAGACCCTGGTGGTGATCGGTGATTCCTTCTCCGCCAACGGCGAGATACTCGACCTGGTGAACACCGGGGCGGACACCGGCTGCGCGCACGTGCCCACCTCGTGGCCGAACCAGCTCACCCGGCGGCTCGAGCTGTCCCCGGACGACGTGCAGGACACCTCGTGCCAGGGCGGCACCATCGACACCTCGGGCTGGACGCTGACGCATCAGGTGAAGCGGGCCATGTCCGACGGCGCGTTCGGGGCGCGCACGCGCACCGTGGCGATCCAGCTCGGGATGAACGACGCCTGGGGAACCGAGCGGCCGGTCGCGCTGTCGATGGCCTGCCTGAGCGATGTGCTCGCCGGTTGCGGTCGGGAGGCAGCCGCGCAGGGGCGTGCACCGGACCTCGACGCCGTCACCGGCCGGGCCTACGCCGACCGGGTCCGTCAGGCGGTGACCTACATTCGCTACTACGCGCCCAACGCCCGCGTCGTCTTCGTGGGATACCCCGAAATTCACACTCCCGGACAGGAATCCGCGTGCGCGAGCGTGCTCGGGGTGAACGTGGTGCAGCCCCGGGCCGGCGCGGTCACCGGATTCCTGGATCGGATCGACGCGGCCCAGCGGGAAGCCGCCGCGCTACTGAACGTGAGTTTTCTCGATAGCCGAGCGGTAACTGCAGGGCACGGGGCGTGTACCGCCGAGCCCTGGGTCGACGGCATCTTCGACCCGGGTACCGAGCTGTTCGGATTCCCCTGGCACCCGTCTGAACGGGGCGATGCCGCGGTGGCGGGCGCCATGCAGGAGTTGATCTCCAGGGGCTGAACCGGAGGGCGCGCGGGCGCCCGGATATGTCGGTGGGTCGCCGTAGTGTTGCGGTTATGAGCAATTCGATGTGGCTGCGCGGTCGGGGCGATGAATTCAGTTGCGCGGCCGGTGGTTCGGATAGCACTGTGTTCGTCGTAAGAGATTCGCGTGCAGGGTCATGGGGAGTGACCCTCCGGGGGGAAGGAACAAATGTCATGAACTGCAAAACGATTCGGGGCGACCACCGTGGTCCGAGGTTCGCCAAGAGCAGTTTCAGCTACGGTGGCGGCGACTGCGTCGAGGTCGCCTACCACGAGGGACAGATCGCGGTGCGCGATTCCAAGGACAGGCACAGCCCGACGCTGTGGTTCACGAAATCCGAATGGCGGGCGTTCACCTCGGGTGTGCGCGCGGGTGAATTCGATTTCGGGGAGTGATGTGTGTTGGTGGTGTCGCAGCGAATATCGCTGCGACACCACCACCCCCACATGCGGCCGACCCCTCGACGGCCGCTGGAAAATGGTCATTGGGTTGTGATGCGGTGGATTTCGTCCCGGAGTCCGGTGAGAAATGCACGGGCATCATTGTCGAACACAGCCATTCGCGCGAGCGCCGTCCAGCGGCGGCGATGGGCGTCGACGAGTTCGGGGCCGCGGGTCACCAGACTGCCGGCGATCGGCTCCGCGGAAGCGATCGCGTGATCCTCGTTCTCGTAGATGACGAAACCGTGCGGGATCGTGGTGCTCGCCTCGATGTCCTGCGGGATCACCCCGATGCTGACGGTGTCGAGGGTCTCGATCGAGATGGTCCGGTCCAGCTGGGCGAGCAGCATGCGATGCGGTCCGGGCCGAAACCGCAGGGCCGCTTCGGTGATCAGGAATTCGAAGCGCTTGGCCGGGTCGTACAGCACCTGCTGGCGTTCCAGGCGCGCGGCCAGCGCGGACGCCAGCGCCTCGGGCGCGTAGGGCGGATCGAAGGTGGCGAACACCCGGCGGGCGTAGTCGGCGGTCTGTAGCAGGCCCGGCACCAGTGTGGGCTGGAAGTTCCGCACCACCTGCGCGTCGTGTTCGAGGGCCCGCACGTCGTCCTGCAGATGCGGGCGCTCCGCGAGCGAGGCCGCCCAGTCCTGCATCTCGGGGGTGTGCGCGGCCTCGGTGAGCGCGCGTAGCGAGTGCCGGCAGTCCGCCGCCGCGCCGACCGCTTCGGCCCAGTCGAGCACCTGCGGTAGCGGCGGAACCACCTGCCCCGCCTCGATCCGGGACAGCGTCGACTGGCTGATGCCGACCCGCTTGGCCAGTTCGCGGCCGGAGATTCCGGCCATGTCCCGCAGCCGCCGCAGCTCCGTCGCCAATTGCTGGCGCGGGCGCGACTGGTACGCAACCGCGTTCGCGGCGCTTGCCGCGTCGGTCGCGCCCTGTGGCGGCTGATTCTGTGGGTCCATGATGATTCAGATCGAATCATCTCTATTCAGTCGCGTCAAGCCGAAGCGGGTGAATCCTGAATCATAGCGGAATCGCATGTCCGGCAAGGTGATTGCTGCTAGTGCCCGATACGCGCCGGACCAGCTGAAATGCGACATTGCGCGCAATGAGCCCATCGATGGGTCGGCTCCGCGTGTTGTCCGGGTCGAACCGCATCACGCCGTCTGTGACGGCCCGGCGGATGCTCGATTCGGAGGCTGAAGCGCCAGGATTCGAACCTGGACCGACGAGGTCAGAGCTCGCCATGCTGCCGTTACACCACGCTTCATCGAAAGTCGGTATGCCCGGAAGGATTCGAACCTTCAACATCCTGCTTCGTAGACAGGCGCTCTATCCGTTTGAGCTACGGGCATGGGACCCCGGGCGAATGTCGTCGTTGACATCTACTCGGCACTGAGGTGCTCGGGGCTGGGGGAGTATCTCTCGTGATGTCCGAATCGAACGGCCGCGCCGGTGACGTCGTCGGCACCTACTCGTCGTCGAGTCGCGTTCGGCCGGTGGTTGTTTCGGACGGTGTGAGTCGGGCGGAGGTCGCCCGGGAAACGCGAAGGCCGCTTCGAGAATGCTCGAAGCGGCCCCGAGAGTGTCCGTGCACGGACCTCAGGCGTCACTCCGGATTCGGCGGCGGGCTACGACGAGCGTGCGTCCACGGACGCCGTCGAGCCGGATGCGCTGAATTCGCTGCTGTCGTGCCACTGCCTCACCCTCCTCGGAGGTCTCGTCGTTGCGTTGTCATGACGGTAGCAAGCGCGTATTCGGTTGGTAAACCGATTTATTCGCGCCCGATCCGGTGTCAGGCCCGGGCCAGCTCGAGCAGCCGCCGCAGGGTATCGAGCTGCTCCTCGAACGGGGTCTCCATCTTGGCCAGCAGTGTCGATATCCCCGCCGCCCGGTACTGCTCGATCCGCTGCGCGATGGTCTCCGGCGTGCCGACCAGGTTGGTGTGGCTGCCCAGCTCGAGCGGCACCGCCGCCCTGGCCTCGTCGCGATTGCCGGACGCCCAGAGCTCGGCCACCCGCCGCACCGCCGGGCCGAAACCCATGCGGCCGAACGCCTCGTTGTAAAAGTTGCGCCCGCCCGCGCCCATCGCGCCGATGGTGAACGCGTAGCCCGCGGCGTGGCGTCGAATCCGTTGTGCGGCATCGGCGTCGGACTCTGCGAACTCGACCGCGACGGGCGCGACCAGATCGAGGTCGGTGAGATCGCGCCCGGCGGACTTCGCGCCTTCGCGCAGCGGATCCAGGAACACCTCGGCGGCTTCGGGTATGAAGGCGTTGCCCAGCCAGCCGTCCGCGGCCGCGCCGGTGAGTCGCATGTTCGCCGGCCCCATGGCCGCCACGTAGATCGGTACCTCGCGCGGTGCGACCAGCGGGCGCAGGGCGCGGCCGGAGCTGTCGGGCAGGGGCAGGGTGTAGATCTCGCCGTCGTAGGCGAGCGGTTCGCCGCGACTGATCAGGCGCACGATCTCGATGGTCTCGCGGGTGGTGCGCACGGGTTTGTGGAAGCGGACCCCGTGCCAGCCCTCCATGACCCGCGGTCCCGAGACGCCGAGGCCGAGGTGGAATCGGCCCCCCGACAGCTCCTGCAGGCTCAGCGCCGAGGTCGCCAGCAGTGCGGGGGAGCGGGAGCCGAGCTGAACCACGAAGGTGCCCAGCCCGATCGTCTCGGTCTTCGCCGCGAGGTAGGCCAGCCCGGTCAGCGCGTCGTAACCCCACACCTCCGGCACCCACAGCGAGGCGACGCCGAGCCGTTCGGCCTCCCGCGCGAAGTCCGCGGCGCCGGGCAGCCGGGGTTCGACGACGACCCCGACCCGCAGTGATTTCCGAAGTGGATCCGATGCGACCATGGACTATGTTATAGATCATAGAAACAGTTGTTGGGAACCCCCGAAAGGCCGCAGCGTGCGTTACCGCGATCAACCGACCGTCGAAGTCTCCGAGCGCGTCGCCTGTACGCCCGCCCGAGCCTGGGCGCTGCTCACCGACATCACCCTGCCCGCCCGCGTGTCCGAGGAACTGGACACCGTTCGCTGGCTCGGGGACGCGGACCGGGTGGCGCTGGGCGCCCGGTTCCGCGGCTCGAACCGGCACGACGCACTCGGAGAGTGGAGCACCGAGTGCGAGGTGATCGAGCTCGAGCCCGAGCGGCGCTGGGTGTGGGCGGTTCACGGTCCCGAAGGCGTCAGTGCCACCTGGGGTTTCGAAATCGACCTCGCCAGTTCCGGTGTGATCGTGCGGCAGTGGGGCCGCATGGGTCCGGGCCCCTCGGGTTTGAACGTGGCCATCATCGCCATGCCGGACAAGGAGGCGCGCATCGTCGCCAACCGCCTGTCCGAATGGGAGCGCAACATGCGCGCCAACCTGGCCGCGGTGAAAGCCGCCGCGGAAGAACAGGATTGACCGTGGCCGAACGCGGCTCCACCAAACGCAAGATGCTCGTCGGCGGCGTGGAACTCCTGCGCGAGCGCGGCTCGGCCGGGGTGACCATCGACGCCGTCCTGGCCCGCACCGGCGCCCCGCGCGGGTCGGTCTACCACCATTTCCCCGGCGGTCGCCGCCAGCTGCTGAGCGAGAGCCTGAACCTGGCGGGCGACGCTATCACCGCCCTCATCGAGGACTCCGCGGCCGCCGGTCCCGGCGAGGCCCTGCAACGACTGCTGAGTTTCTGGCGAAAGCTGCTGCGGGAAAGCGATTTCCACGCCGTGTGCCCCGCGATCGCCGTCGCCGTGAGCGGCACCGAGGACGACCGCGCACTGCACCCGGAAGTGGCCGCGATCCTGACCCGCTGGCGAGTGGCCCTGACCACGTCCCTGCTGTCCGCCGGGGTCCCCGCCGCCCGCGCCGAAACCCTTGCGACGCTGACGCTGTCCGCCGTGGAGGGCGCGATAGTCCTGTCCCGCGTGGATCGCTCCCTGAGTCCGCTCGAACAGGTGGCCGCCGAACTGGAGCCCATCCTGCTCGCCGCGGTCCCCGGCTCGGTCGGCGAACATCCGACAGCGAGCAGGTGAGGGCGCTGGACCAGATCAACCGATTCGAGACGAAGCAGACCTACGCGGTCATCCGGGCTGAATGGCTGACGGGCTTCGCCGTGGCCACCGTGTTGGCGGTGCTGCACTACCACGAGATCCGCTGGCCGGTGTTCATCATGTTGTTCCTGGCGATCGACGTCCTCGGGTACCTGCCCGGCGCGATTGCCTTCCGCCGCAGCCGAACCGGTCGGATCGCGAAGGGCTACTACGTCGCCTACAACATCTCCCACAGCCTCGTGACCGCCGCGGTGGTCGCGGGCCTGTGGTCGTGGTGGTTCGGCGCGGAGTGGGCCCTGCTGGCGCTTCCGATCCACCTGTTCGGCGATCGCGCCCTGTTCGGCAATTCGATCAAGCCGTTCGGCGTTCCTTTCGAACCCGCGCCGATGGCGGCCTTCACCGAGTTCGAGGAGAAGTACCGGCGGACGGTGGGTGGGCGGGATGCCGGCGACTCGAACGCGTAGCGGGTCCGGTCCGAAATCCCCTGGGGCGTTTCCGCCGATGCGATCAGCGTCTCCGCCCTCGCCGTGCAGCGCGGAATGCGCGAGGAATTCGAATTCTGTCACCGACGTCTATGTTGGATTCCTCTCCGCGACGTATGCGCAGGTCGCGGCCGTAAACTGTTCTTCGCCCGGGTGTTGGGGTCTTGCTGAGCGAATTCGATTCTGGTATAGCACTATTCGATATTCGTCCGTTGCGGAATGCTCAATTCGGTAGCTAGGCTTGGGTCGGTTTCCGAGGGCTGTCACATCGCCCCGGTGGCCATGTTCATCCGATGCACCTCGAAATTCGATGGGACGGTTCGATGAATTCCCCTACACGCTCGGCCCTGTTGCCGATCGCCGCTATCGCCGGTTTCGCGATAACCACCGCCGGCGCCCCCGCGGCCCTTTCCACCCCGAACGATCCGGGAACCGCGGTCTGCACGATGAGTTACCCGGTCCCGGTGGAACCCTTCCAGACTCCCGCCGGCAGCGATGTTTTCGCGACCTCCGCCAACGGCTCGATCGACCTGAAACTGCACACCGATGCGGGCACAGACTTCGCCTACGACCAGCAGTTCTCGGTGAACTGGGCGAATCTCGACACCGGCAGGAGCGGGGTGGCGAACACCACCGCCCAGGTCAAGGGCCCCGACAACATCCTGAGCATCACCGGCGTGGAGACCAAGCCCGGCCGGATTCTGCTGAACCTGAACGTCTTCAACCACGGTGAGGGCCAGAACTACACCAACGGTGAGTGCAGCGCCGAGTATCAGGCGAGCTGATCGCTGACGGTCGCGGGCAGCGAAATGCTCTGTCGCGGAACGCCTTCAGTTCGTTCCGAGTGCAGAGCCGGTCGTGAGGCTACGGACGAGCACCTCGATGACCGCTCGCTTGCCCGCGTCGTCGCGCCGGTGAGTGAGTAGTCCTTCGACGACGAAGGTGCCGATGGCGGACATGGCGGGTAGGTCGTCCTCGGCGACACCGGCGGTGCGGAGGTCGTCGGTGAACAGTACGTCGGCCAGTTGGTGGAACGCGGTATGCCAGGTGTCGATGGCGGGCGAGCTCGCGGCGCGCGCGTGCACGGTGTTGACCAACCCGTGCAGCTGTTCCAGCCGGCCGACCACCCACAGCAGCCGGTCGCTCAACGGCCGGTCGGCTATCTCCGCGTAGGTGGCGAGTGCTTCGCCGAGGATGCGGTCCAGGACCGCGATCAGCAACTCGTCCTTGTCCTGGAAGTACCAGTAGATCGTATTGACCGTGACCCCGGCTGTTTTGGCGATCCGGGCCGTGGACGCCGACTCGAAGCCGTCCTCGATGAGCAGCCGCTGTGCGGCGGCGATGATCTCCTCGCGCTTCTGCTCACGGTTCTGCGGACCTCGATTCCTGGGCACTTCATCACCCTATCTTGAGCGCCGCTCAAGAAAACGCTACGGTTCTTGAGCGCCGTTCAAGAGACTTGCGCGGCCGCCCGCCCGACGTCCCGAGCGAAGGAATCATGACCACCACCTCCCGCACCGCGCTGATCACCGGCGCGTCCGCCGGCATCGGCGCGGCGTTCGCCCACCACCTGGCCGCGCAGGGCCACCAGTTGCTACTCGTCGCACGCCGCGTCGACCGACTGCGGACGCTCGCCGCCCAACTGACCGACCAGCACGGTGTGCGGTGCGAGGTCTTCGCCGCCGATCTCACCGATGCCGCGGCGCCGACCGCGATCCTGAACTACGCGGAGCAGCAGGGACTGGACGTCGACATCCTGATCAACAACGCGGGTCTGTCGGGCAAGACCGCTTTCGCCGATACTCCCTGGGATGCGCTGGCCGGCGAGATCCAGCTGATGGTGACGGCCCCAACCCAGCTCGTGCACCTGGTAGTCCCCGGGATGAAGGAACGCCGCTGGGGCCGAATCGTCAACCTGTCCTCGGCGGCCGCGTTCGCCCCGCCCGCCGCCAGCCTGCTCTACACCGGCATCAAGTCCTACGTCCTGAACACCTCACAGTCCCTCGACATGGAACTGAAGCCGCACGGCATCCACGTCACGGCCCTGTGCCCCGGCTTCACCCGCACCGAGTTCCACGACGTGATGGGCACGCGCGACCGGGCCGACAACCTGCCCCGAATCCTGTGGCAGCGCCCCGAAGCCGTCGTCACCGAAGGCTGGGACGCGGTAATGAAGGGCAAACCGGTCTGCGTCCCGGGAACTTTCAACAAGATCGGCGCCGCCGCGATGAAGCCGCTACCCGTCGGCCTGGGCTACCTGGCCGGAAAGACCCTCAACCCCTTCAAGAACACCGACTCCGTGCACTCGAGTTGATCGGCCCCGCGCCTTGGCGCGAGGCCGTTTGCCCGCCGACTACACCGGATGCGCGCTGATCGGTGCGTTCGGGCGTGTTCGCCTGTAATTGTCTGTTCCCCCGGCGGGATTCGAACTCGCACTGGACCGGGTCTGAGCCGGCTTCCTCTACCAATTGGGATACGGGGGATCGGGAACGAAAAAGGATCGAAACGAAAAGGGCCGCTCCGGCGCATTTCGCGCGGGCGGCCCTGGCGTCTGAGAGGTAGACGTCAGGTGCCGCGGCTCAGGAGGCGCAACCGGCGGGTGCGGGCGAGTCGTGGAGTCAGTAGCTCGAGCATCATTCCCGCCTTTCCGGAGTTGTTGTCGTGGTCGATGTTTCGACGGTAGCAGCGGGCGGCGGGGGAGGAAACCGAATATCGGGGGTGTCGAATCGCGTTGCGGGGGAGCGGGGGAACCGCGATCGTGGGGGTATGGGTGGAGTGGGGCGGCATTTCGACGAGCGGCGGTTTCTGCTGCAGTACGCCGAGCGAATCCTGGTGGTGTGCGGGGGTTGTGGCGGGCGGGCGACGAGTGTGCGATGGCCGGGGACCGAAGCGCCGGGGACGTGGGCGGCGTACGAACCGCGGCGGCTCGCGTGTACGGGGTGCCCGGCGGCGCGGACGTGGTCCAAAGAGCGGGACGGGCAGGGGTACTTCGGCAGGTTGTGGGGTGACTCGCCGGTCGATCCGCACTTCGGGCTGCCGTTGTGGCTGCAGACCCGGTGTGCGGGGCGGGTGCTCTGGGCGTTGAACACGGATCATCTCGACGAGTTGAGCGCGTTCGTCGGCGCGGCGCTGCGTGAGCACGGGTCCGGCGGCTCCACGACCACCATGCTCGCGAGCCTGCCGGGGTGGATCAAGGCGGCGCGTAACCGTGACAGTGTCCTGAAGGGGCTGGACCGGCTGCGGACGCTGGCCGCGGCCGGCGCGCCGGACGACCGGCCCGGAATCGGCTGACTACCCGGCTGTTTGCCGGGCGGCAGGTACCGATCACCCCAATGCGAACTCTGTTGTTGACACTGTTTCATCTGTATGTGACAGTGTCATCATGCAGTGGACGATCGCGGAACTGGCCTCCGAAGCTGCGGCAGCGGTGGAACGCCTCGGCATCGAGGCGCCCAACGGCAAGGTGGGGGAGGTGCCGGACGTGCGCATGCTGCGCTACTACGGGTCGCTCGGATTACTCGATCGGCCCGCCGATGTACGGGGAAGGACGGCTTACTACGAGCGGAGGCATCTACTACAGGTAATCGCGGTCAAGCGGTTGCAGGCCGAAGGGCAGACGCTGGCGCAGGCACAGCGCGGGCTCCTCGGGCGCACCGACGCCCAGCTCGAGGCGATCGCTCGCCTCGATGAAGTCAAGCAGCGCAAGCGATTCTGGGCCGAGGCTCCGGAACCGCACAGCGCACCGGCCGTCGCTCCGGCGCCGGCCGAGATGTCCGTCGGCGTGCACCTGACACCGGGTTGCACGGTCCTGTTCACTCCCGAACGCCCCCTCGATGCCGCCGATCTGGCCGCCATCCGGGCCGCGAGCCGGGAACTTCTCCACACGCTCGAACGCCGCGGGCTCCTTGCCGCAGAACGGAACACGCCATGACCGCCATTCCCACCGTCATCGACGAAGAACTGACCCGTATCGCCGGACCGCGCACCGGCGACGAACTCGTGACCGGCGTCCTGCACGCCGGGGACGGCGCGCTCGGCGGCCTGCCGCTGGTGGCCATGGACGTGCACGCGGCGGTCACCGGTCTGGTGGCGACAACCACTGTGCGCCAGGTGTTTCGCAATACCCTCGGCACCGGCATCGAAGCGGTGTACATCTTCCCGCTGCCGGATCGCGCCGCGGTCACCTCGTTCACCGCGGACCTGGCGGGCCGGCGCATCGAGGGTGAACTGCAGGAGCGACAGGCCGCCCGCGACGCCTACGACCGGGCGGTCGCCGTCGGCCACCGGGCCGCGCTCGCCGAGGAGGATCGGTCCGGCGTCTTCACCACCACGGTCGGCAATCTGCAGCCGGGCGAGGAGGCCACGCTCACCCTGGTCCTGACCGGTCCGCTGCCGGTGGACGGCGGCGAAGCCACCCTGCGCTTCCCGCTGGTGGTACCGCCGCGCTACATCCCGGGTACGCCGCTGGACGGCGCGCAGGCCGGGGCGGGGACGGCGCTCGACACCGATGCCGTTCCCGATGCCAGCCGCATCGCGCCGCCGGTGCTGCTGCCCGGCCAAACCTCGCCCGTCGCACTGTCTTTGACGGCCGTCATCGACCCGGCGGGCCTGGGCCCGGTGACGGTGCGCTCGAGCCTGCACGCCGTGGCCACCGAGTCCGAAGGCGGCGCCACGATCGTCCGCCTGCACCCGGGCGAGCGGCTGAACCGCGACGTCGTGCTGCGCCTGGCGCTGGGCAACGCTGCCGAATTGGCCAGTGCGGCGGTCATCGCGGAGGACACCGTCCAGGTGACGCTCGTGCCGGACCTGACCGCCACCCGCCGCGAACGTGACGTGGTGGTGCTGCTGGACCGCTCCGGCTCGATGGACGGCTGGAAGATGGTGGCCGCCCGCCGGGCCGCCGCCCGGGTGGTCGACACCCTCACCGACCGCGATCGCTTCGCCGTGCTGGCCTTCGATCACTACGTCGAACGCCCGACCGGTCTGGGGCAGGGGCTCGTGCCCGCGCTGGACCGCAATCGCTTCGCCGCCGTGGGCTGGCTGTCGGGCCTGGAGGCGCGCGGCGGCACCGAACTGGCCGGGCCGCTGGAGGAATCGGCCGACATCCTGCACGCCGACGAGGGCCGCGACCGGGTTCTCGTCCTGGTCACCGACGGTCAGATCGGCGACGAGGATCGGGTGCTGGCGCGAATCGCGCCGCGACTCAACGGAACCCGTGTGTTCACCCTGGGTATCGATCGCGCCGTCAACGCAGGCTTCCTGCAGCGCCTGGCCGACACCGGCGCCGGCCGCTGCGAACTCGTGGAAACCGAGGACCGGCTCGACGAGGTGCTCACCGGCATCCACCGCCGCATCGCGCCGCCGATCCTGACCGACGTCGTCGTGGAGATCGACGGGCAGCCCGTCTCCGATCCCGCTCCCGCGCACAGCGATCTGTTCGAGGGCGCGCCGCTGCTGCTCGGCGGCCGGGTCGGCGACGCGAGGGGTGACGTCGTCGTGCGCGCGAAAACAGCTGCGGGCGAGCCGTTCTCGGTGAAGATCACGCCCGTGCGCACCGAGGACAAGGCCGTGCGCGCCGTGTGGGCACGTGCCCGACTGCGCGACCTCGAGGACGACTACGCCACCGGGACGAGCGGCGTGACCCCGGCCCGGATCGTCGAGTTCTCGCTCGCCCATGGCGTTTTGAGCCGATTCACCGCCTTCATCGCCGTCGATCACAGCCGCAAGACCACCGGCGATCAGCACACGGTCGTCCAGCCGGTCGAGGCTCCCGACGGCTGGGCGATGGCGGCCGAGGAAGAAGCCGATATCATGCAGCCGAGCTTCATGCGGCGCGGAAGTTTCACGCCCGCAGAGCCTTTCGATTCGGATCCGGCCTCCGCCTACGGTGCTCCTGCCGGTTTCGCGGGCGGATACGCGGGCGGCGGAGCCCCCTACCCGGCCCCGATGCCCAGCGCACCGGGCTTCAGCGCCCCCGCCGGCCCGCCGCCCGCGCCCATGGCGAGCCCCCCGCCGTCCGTGCCCCCGGCCGGTGGCCCGCCGCCGGCGCCCGCCGCCCCGCGATCCGCACGCTTCGGCGCCCCGCGTCCCGAACCCGGCGCGATGCCCACCTCCGCTTCCCGTGGCCTCTCCCGGAGTCGCCGCAGGCCGGCGGGCAAGGCGGCAGGCCCCGATCCGGTCCTGCCCTTCCTGGATCGCCTGCGCGCGCTCCTGGACAACCCGGACCCGGCGACAGCGACCGACCTTGCCGCCGAGCTCGAAGCGGCGGGTTCCCCGCCCGATCTGGTTGCGGCCCTGCGACTCCTGGTCATGGCGCTGGCGACCGGCGACGCCGCCACCGCGACGACGGCGATCGAGGAGATCCGCGCCCTGCGCCCGGACCTGGCAGCGCCCAAGCCCCGCCGCGGCTTCTGGCGCTGACACCGGCGATCGTGCCCACCCGCGATCGTGCCTGCCTCGAGCGGCACGATCGCGGTGGCACCTTGCGGTGGCACCTTGCGGTGGCACCTTGCGGTGGCACCTTGCGGTGGCACCTTGCGGTGGCACCTTGCGGTGGCACCTTGCGGTG
>NZ_JBSFNO010000058.1:0-6227 GCF_053981095.1 Nocardia sp. NPDC003693 | reverse complement strand
GCACCTTGCGGTGGCACCTTGCGGTGGCACCTTGCGGTGGCACCTTGCGGTGGCACCTTGCGGTGGCACCTTGCGGTGGCACCTTGCGGTGGCACAGCTTCGCTGGTCGCTGACCCTCGTGGGCCGCCGGTTTCTCGGTGCGGTGTGCGCATCCGGAAACACGGCCGGCGGCCCCCGCCGCGCCGATCCCGTACTCCCGGCACCGTCGAGTCGATCGGGGTCGGTTGGGTGGTACGACCGGCTCGAACCGGTGGCCCTACGTCACGCGCGACGGCTCGTGTCGCACAACCCGGACGGTGCCGCGCGCCCCCGTTCCCGTCGAGCTCGGCCGCGCGTGCTCGACCAGCGGCGCGCGGGCCTCCAACGGCTTTCGCTGACCGTCCAACTCGCGATGCACGAACTCCACTATCAGAGAATGGATTTCACCCCGCACCGGCTCATGCAGCAGATCATGCCCGGCATCGGCGAACTCGTGGAAGCGGACGCCGGCGGAGCGAGCGGCCCAGCGCCGTACCGGATCTATCGCGGCGATGTGGTCGTCGGCCCCGTGCAGCAGCAGCGCCGGGATCGGCGGGGCGGGCAAGTTCATGATCACATCGCGGGTCGGGGTGCCGGTGAGCACGAGGGCCCGCACCTGCCGCGCGGCGGCGCCTCCGGCCTGGGTGGCGAGCAGCGCCACACCGGCGCCGAGCGAGTGCCCGGCCAGGATCAGCGGCGTCCGGGGATGCGCCGCGTGCGCCATGGACAGGAAGAGTTCGGCATTGGCCACGAGCGTCGGAATCGGCGCCATCGTGTCCGGCTCGCCCTCGCTCAGCCCGTGTCCGGCGTGATCGAGCCCCCAGACCTCGAAACCGCCGCGATTCATCGCCCTGCCGAATCGGTGGTAGAGGGCACTGGACTGCCCGATACCGTGCAGAAAGACCATGACGGCGGCGGCGTCGCCGTCACACCGCCAGATTCGATAACTCATGCGGCCACCCGCGCCGTCGAAAAACACAGTGCACCCTCTCCGCAGCGGATGCTGCCGGAAACGCGGTCGACATTCGTTGACGGCGGGCACATTCCGGCAGGCGCCGGGGCTACCGCATGGGCTCCGCGGCGCCGTCGACCCGGCTCGCTTCGCCCACCGGGACGCCGCCCACGACCCCGGACACGATCGCCATCAGCGCCCGCAGGGCGCGGTCGGCGGCGAGGTCCGGATCGGGGGCGCTCGCGACGATCAGTCCCGCCTCGGTGATCGCGCTGAGCAGTAGTTGGGCCAGAACGGGTATGTCGACATCGGCCAGGCTCCCGGCCGCCCGCGCCGCTTCCAGCGGCGGGACGACCAGGCCCAGCCCGTGCCGGATCTCGAATTCGCGCCACGCCTGCCTGCCGAGCACCGCGGGACCGTCCGACAGCGCGATGCGCACCATCTCCGGGCGCACGCAGATGTCGAGGAATGTCCGCAGGGCCACCTCGATCAGGACGATCGGTTCCTCCGAGTTCGCGGCGGCTGTCGCCACGCTGATCTCCTCGCTGTTCTCTCGTTCCAATCGTTCGAGCACCACCAGGAACAGTCCGCGCTTGTCGCCGTACTGGTACTGCAGTGCGCCACGGGTGACGCCCGCCGCCGCGACGATCTGATCGGCGGACACGGCGCTGAAGCCGTGCTCGGCGAACAGTTCACGAGCGGCACTCTCGAGGGCGAGTCGTGTAGTGAGCGAACGCTTTTCGTGGCTAGTGGTCATACATGCGAGTGAACTCCAGAATCATGCGGGTCAGCAACTCGGGCTGATCCTCCGGGCTCGCGGTATAGGAGTCGTCTATGAGTTTGAGGGTCGCGTTCGGCAGGTCCGCGGCCAGTCGTTCGGCCAGCCGCAGCGGGAACAATTTGTCCTCGCGCGCCCAGGCCAGCAGGACCGGAATATCGATCTTGTCGAATCGGGTGGCCGCCTCCAGGGTGTACTTCCGGTCGGCGGTCAGCAGGAAGCGGCGCAGGTCCGCGCGGATGGCCGCCGAATTCCGGCTCGGCAGTAGGTAGCTGTCGACTATCTCGTACGGCACCTGGTGTTTGGCCACCCAGCCCAGGGCCACCGGCAGCGGATGCAGTGCGCGGATGCGCAGCAGTTCGGTCAGCGGCCGAATGGATCCGGGGATCCGCGCCAGCGGCGGCAGGACGTTGAACGGCGGCGGCAGGAATCGCTCGTAGCAGTCCACCGAAGCGAGCACCACCCGCCCGATCCGGTCGGTCCGGCGGCTGAGCAGCACCTGGGTGATGGCCCCGCCGGTGTCGTTGGCGACCAGCGTCACATCGTTCAGGTCGAGCCGGTCCAGGAAGGCGGCCATGAGATCGGCCAGGCCGGTCGGGGTCAGGTCGGCGCCGGGGACCGGGATCGAATGCGCGCCCAGCGGCCAATCGGGGGTCAGGCAGCGATAGCCGGCCGCCACGATGTCCGGCACGATCTTGCGCCAGAGATTGGCGTTGACCAGCAGCCCGTGGACGAACACCACCGGTGCGCCGGACCCGGCCTCGTAGTACCGGATCCGCGCGCCGGGCAGATCGATGTCGCGCGATTGACCGAGGGATGCACTGAGCGTCATGGGTTCTCCGTATTCCGGATAGCGGGATCGGGTGAGGTCGGCCGGCGTCGGCCGGCGAATCTGCGCATCAGCGGCTCGTCGAGCCGGTGGAAGATCAGCGCCGCCGCGGCCGTGGAGACCACCAGGCTCAGCGTGGCGAAGCCCAGCCAGCCCAGCGGGCCGAACTGTCGTCCGCCGATGAACCAGCGGGTGATCAACACCATCACCGGGAACTGGATCAGATAGAAGGCGTAGGAGATCTTTCCGAACCACACCATGGTGGGGGTGGAGTTCAGCCCGCCCCGTCCGGTCAGATCCCGGGCCGCCATCGTCGCCACGACCGCGACCATGGGCCCCACCAGCAGGGCCGACATCTTGTAGTTCACCGGCACGACCCAGGTCGCCAGGTACGCGACGGCCAGCGCGGCCAGCGGCAGCCGCACGTCCGTCAGGCGCCAGCGCCCCTCCAGGACGAGCCTTCCCGCGAGCACGCCCAGGAAGAACTCGGGCAGTCGTGACAGCGGGAAGTAGTAGCTGAGCCAATAGGCCTGCGGCACCGGGATATCCGCCTGCCGGAACCACGCCTGCGACGCGTGGATCTCGTAGTGCGGCGAATCCTCGCCCGGCAAAAGGCGCGGGGCGAAGGCGTTCTCGATTCCCTTGGGACCGGGCGCTCCGAGGTAGTAGATCGTGTGCAGGACGAGGACGAAGGCCAGCAGTCCGCCCAGCCACCACCACAGCCGGCGCCCGCCGATCCGCAGCACCAGCGGCAGGAGCAGCGGAAAGCTCAGGTAGAAAAGAATTTCCGCGCCGAGCGACCAGGCCGGGACGTTGAGCCCGCCGACGGTCGTCCACTTCGGCACCCAGGTGTGCACCAGGAACAGATTCGGGACCCACACCACCGCGCGATGCAGCGGCACGGACGCGGCCAGGATAAACACCGCGGCCGCCGCGAGATGGGTGGGATAGATCTTCAGCACGCGCCGCCAGTAGAACATCCGCACCGAGCTGCCCGGCGTGAACGACCAGTAGATGATGAAGCCGGACAGCACGAAGAAGAAGGTGACCCCCGCCGCGCCCAGCTGCATCGGAATCGCCTGGTGCAGTTGCCGGAACAGCTCCGACTTCTGGAACGGATACACCGGCAGGAACACCAGTGCGTGCAGGATGAACACCGCGAACGCCGCCCACCACCGCGCGCCCGTCAGCGACGGCAGGGCCGGGCGCGCGGCGCCGGGCGCGGGTGGGGCGTGCGACCGGGGCGTGGCGATCTCGCGGGTCACGGTCAGCCCGCGATCAGCTGCCGCAGCCCGGCGGCCACCACGGCGTCACCGCGGGTGGACGGGTGCACCGGCGTGCCCAGGAATTCACTGGCGGGGTCGAGGATTCCGGCCAGCCACGGCTCGGGCGTGCACAGCCCGTGGCCCGCGGTGACGGCTCGGGCATCGAAGAACTCGACCCCGAGCCGGCGCGCGCCCTCGCGCTGGGCCGTATCCACCCGGTTCCACAGCTCGATCGCCGAACCCGCGCGCTGCTGCACGATCTGGCCGACGCCGAGCACGTTGACGCACCAGGTCTGCGAACCGGGGGCGTTCATCTCCGGGTAGCCGACGAAGATGATGCGGGCGTTCGGCGCGTAGTAGCGAACGTAATTCACCACGGGCTCGACCCGTTTCACGTATTCGTCGGTGGTCAGGCCGCGGTAGTCGGTCGCGCGCCCCTCGGCGGCGGCCTCGGGCCCGCAGCCGCGGATGACGTCGAGTACACAGTTCAGCAGTGTCTGGCGCAGCTTGACCTGATTGTCGCCCCAGGAGTCGTTGAGTCCGGTCTGGATCAGCACGGCCTCGGTGCGCGGCCCGAACGCGCCCTGCGCGTCGACGGCGCGGGCCTCGTGCACCAGGGTGTACCCGGGGCCGCTCACCAGCGTCGCCCCGCGGCAGGACGCGTCGATGAAATCCGTTGTGCCCCAAAGTCCCATGCCCTGGGCCAGCTGGGTCGGCCACGAGGTGGGGCCGTGCGAGCAGTCGGGTTGCGCACCGGGCGCGGTGTTCTCCAGCGCGGCGGCGATATCGCCGTTGGCCGTGAAGGAATCACCCATGACCACGATGGATTTGCCGCCGTCGGCGGGGGCGGCCGCGGCGTGCGGCGCGGGCGCGGACAGCAGGGCCGCGGCCGTGATGACGGCGGCGGCGCCCAGCACACTGGGTCGGGTCGAATTCGTCATGCTCTTCCTTGTCGAGTGCATCGGAAACGGACCTGCGGGAGATCAGTAACCGGCTTTGGGTTCGAAGCCCGGCTCGGGCAGGGTCGGAGCCTCGGCCGCGGGCGGTTGCGGCGCGGGCTTCTCCGGCGCCGGAGGCTGGGTTGCGGGACCCTGGGGCGCGCGGGTCGGCGCCGGGGGCGCGACGGTCTCCGGCTCCGGCGCCCGGGCGGGCGGCTCGGTGGTGATGGGTGCGGTACCCGGGGACTCCGGCGCCGTACTCGGCGGCGCGGACGGCGCGGCCGCGGTGGTGGTCGCCGCGACCGTGGTGGTCGGGGTCGCGGGGCTGTCGGAACCGTCCGAGCCGCACGCGGCACCGCCGATCGCGATCGTGCCGGCCGCGGCCGCGGCCAGGACGGCCCGTGCCGCGCGTGAGTGAATGACGTGCTGTCGCATGGCGACTCCTGCCGATCGAATGCGGATTACGCGAGCAGTTCGTCCAGGGTGGGCATGTGGCCGCCGATGGGATCGCCGGTGAAATCGCCGACCCAGCCGTCCTCGCGCTCGAAGAAGCGGATGGCGCAGAATTGCGGCCGTTCGCCCATGTCGAACCAGTGCGTGGTGCCCGCCGGAACGGAGATCAGATCACCGCGCTCGCAGACGACGGCGAAGACCTTGTCGCCGAGATGGAGGTAGAAACAGCCCCGCCCCTCGACGAAGAATCGCACCTCGTCCTCGGCGTGCCGGTGTTCGTCGAGAAACTTCTCGCGCGCCGAGACCGCCAGCTCGCGCCACTGCGCGCTGTCGGGTTCCGGGACCATACGCACCACGTCGACCAGCTGGTAGCCGCCCTCGGCACAGACCTCGTCGATCTCGGCCCGGTAGGCGGCGATGATCTGATCGGTTCCGGCGTCGAGCGCCAGTTCGCGGGTTTCCCACTGCCGCAGCGTGATTCCGTAGGGCGCGAGCAGCGCCGAGATAACCGCGGGGTCGGTGGTTCGTTCGATGACGGTGTGGCGGTCGCCCTCCGGCATCACCTGCACGATGGTCATGGCCGTCGCTCCCTGGTTCGTAGATGTAGTTCGCACAGCAATTCCAAGCACTCCATCCGGTTGCGCGCCGTCTCCAGATCCGGGCCCCACACCGTCGCGCCGTGCCGGCGGATGAGGATGGCGGGTGGGCCGTCCGGTCGCACCGCCTCGGCCAGATCGGCGGCGATGCGCGGGACGTCGTCGTGATTGGTGAGGACGGGCAGCGCGAACGGTCCCGGCCGGCGCGGGCCGAAACCCTTGATGATCTCGAAGTTCTCGAAGTCGATCGTCGGGCCGTAGGACATTCCGGCGACCAGGGTCGCGTGCGGCGGATGCGCGTGCACCACCGCGCCGCAGTCGGGCAGCGCGGTGTAGAGCGCGGCGTGCAGCGATGCCTCCGCAGACGGTCGCGGTCCCCGATCCGAGACCGCCGCAGC
>NZ_JBSFNO010000057.1:0-46206 GCF_053981095.1 Nocardia sp. NPDC003693 | reverse complement strand
GGATGGTCGATCGAACCCATCGGCGTGGACTTGGTGACCTTGCCGCGAGACCCGCGGGTCGATCCACGGGTGGCCGGCCAGCACGTACTTCGGATGCGCGGTCAGGCCGAATTCGGTGCCGCCGGGGCCGTTTCATAGTGCCGTGGTCGTTAGGGCGTGTAGCCCATCGGCATCAGGACCGACTTCTGTTCGCAGTAGGCGTCCAGGCCCTCGGGGCCGTTCTCGCGGCCGATCCCAGAGGTCTTGTAGCCGCCGAAGGGGGAGCAGGGGTCGAAGGCGTACCAGTTGATGCCGTAGGTGCCGGTGCGGACCTGGGCGGCGACCTCGAGGCCGTGGTCGATGTCGGTGGTCCACACCGAGCCGGCGAGGCCGTAGTCGGAGTCGTTCGCGATGGCGATCGCCTCCTGCTCGGTGTCGTAGGGCAGCACCGACAGCACGGGGCCGAAGATCTCCTGCTGCGCGATCGTCATGGTGTTCTCGACGTCCGCGAAGATCGTCGGCTCGACGTACCAGCCGGGGAGGTCGGCGGGGCGGCCGCCGCCGGAGACCAGGCGGGCGCCCTCGTCCTTGCCCTTGGCGATGAAGCCCTCCACGCGGCCGCGCTGCGCCTCGGAGATCAGCGGGCCGAGCTGGGCCGCGGGATCGGTGGGCAGGCCCAGGGGGAACATGCGGGACGACTCGACCAGGGCGTCCAGGATCTCGTCGTAGCGGCTGCGCTGGGCGAGGATGCGAGTTTGGGCCACGCAGGCCTGGCCGCTGTTCATCAGACCCGCGAAGGCCAGCTGCGGCATCGCGCTGATGTCCATGTCGGGCAGCAGGATCGCGGCGGACTTGCCGCCGAGCTCGAGCGAACAGCGCTTGAGTTGACCGCCCGCGACACTGGCGATCTTGCGGCCGACCGCGGAGCTGCCGGTGAAGGTCACCTTGTCCACGGCGGGGTGCGAGACCAGGTACTCCGAGACCTCGGCGTCGGCGGGCAGCACCGAGAGCACGCCCTCGGGCAGCCCGGCCTCGGCGAAGATGTCGGCGAGCAGGTTCGCGGTGAGCGGGGTGAGCGGGGCGGGCTTGAGGACGACGGTGCACCCGGCGAGCAGGGCGGGCGCGAGCTTGTTCACGGCCAGGAACAGCGGCACGTTCCAGGCGATGATGGCGGCGACGACGCCGATCGGCTCGCGCGAGACCTTCGTGGTGCCGAACGCGCCGGTGCGGGACTCGGTCCAGGGGAACGCCTTGCCCAGCCCGGCGTAGTAGTCGAGGGTCGCCTTGGCGGGGAAGTTGTTGAGCGTGCTCGCCGACATGGGCGGCGCGCCGGTCTCGGCGGACAGGGCGGCGGTGAGCTCACCGGCCTTCTGGTCGAGCAGGGCCGAGACGCGCGCGAGCAGTTCGGCGCGTTCCTCGGGCGGGGTGCTGGGCCAGGGGCCGTGGTCGAAGGCGTGCCGGGCGGCGGCGACCGCGGCGTCGACGTCGGCGCGGGTGGGGTTGGGCACGCTGCCGACGGTTTCCAAGGTGGCGGGTGAGACGACCTGGACGGTCTCGGTGCCGGCGGGCGCGGTCCAGCGTCCGCCGATGAACAGGCTCGGGTACTCCATGAGAACACGTTACAGTTTTGCCCAGGGGGTTGTCCGGGGCATCGTCCGGACTACCGCCCAGCGGTCCCGGTGACCGGGACAATTCTGAAAGTCGACTTCTCGGTATTCAATTCGAGGCGACTCGTTCCGGCCGGGAACGTGGTTCGCAATTCGGTTTGCCTATGGGTGGCTTATGCTTCGCATGGCTTTCGTGCCGACGCCCATCTGGTCGGTTGCCAAAAATTAGCCCTTGCTATTTTTGAAGCTGTCTCCGTTCCTAGCTTTTCCAGGCTTTTCCAGTCCGTGACTGGCGACTGGTTCGTTACGCGAAAGGTAGGCGCACGGCATGAACGATGTGGATGTCACCCCCCTGATTCTCCCGGAGTTAGCGGACCTCGCTCCGATCTCGACGAGTACGCCGATGCAGCGGGCCGCGAATCAGTTGCAGAAGGTGCTGCCGCCGGGCTGGCAGGTCGAGGTGGTCGCGGCGCCGTCGCGGTCGGACCGGCGCGCGCAGCCGGCGCTGCGACTGATCGAGGCCGATCTCTAAGACTTCCGAAACATCGTCTCCGCAACCGCTTCCGCATCTTCGAGGCAACCTTCCAGCGACTCGAATTTCCGAAATCCTACCTGCCGGTTCGCTTTTCGCGGAACGCACTATTGCATTCCGCACGCGTAGCGAGCATGCTTTATAGCTATCTTGGATAGCTCGCTCGATACATGAATCAATACCGCGCAGGGGAGATTCGAGTCATGGCGGTGCAAGTGGTCGATCGTTCGCTGATGACCAGCGATCTCACGCCTCACCAGGCGAAAAGCGTCGGCGTAGGTGGTTGGGTGGTGTCATTCCTGCCCGGGCGCACGCTCACCACCGAGCAGGCCACCGCCGCGCTCCAGGCCGCGGAAGCGGTTGCCGCGGTGCATGCTCTGGCCGGACAGGTCGGGCTGACCGTGATGGAGACCATCGGGCTGGCAACCCAGGAGTCACCCTGGGGCGAACCCGACGGGCACGGCGGGCTACGCAGAATCTGGCGTCGCGGCCGATTGGAACGGTGAATCCCGCTCGCTCCGTGCGGTTTTCCCCCTCGATACGGTCTCGGCGCCCGCGTGCTTGGTGGCCACCACCACCAGATTGCTCACCAGCAGTTCCCGAATTACCGGGACGTGCACCAGCCACCAGGCCCATCTCGGGTGATACCGCGGGAACACCGCGAGCACTTCGACATCGTCCGGGGTGCGGTGCGCCCACCGCATACCCTCGCCCGCGCCGACGGCGAACAGGGACTTTCCGAAACGGTTCTTCGGTTCCCGCCCCTGTTTCCGCAGATATCTGCGCGCCGCGAACTCACCGCCCAGGTAATGCCACGGGCCGGTTTCGTGGCCGCCGAACGGGCCGAACCAGATGGTGTACGAAAAGATCATCAGCCCACCGGGTTTGATGACACGCAGCATTTCCTCGGCCATCGTCCACGGCTGCGGCACATGTTCGGCCACATTCGAGGAAATGCAGACATCGACGGCGTCATCGCGGAATGGCAGCGCCATCCCCGAGCCGCGCACCGCGCCCGCCACGCGCAATCCGGCCGCGTGCATTTCCGACGGGTCCGGTTCGACCGGCAGATACCGCGCGCCGGCGCGCCCGAACTCGTCCGCGAAATAACCGGGACCGCCGCCCACGTCGAGTACGACGGCGCCGCGCAGCGAATGCCCGGTCAGATCGCGGTAGAAATCGCTCACCAGCGCGGCCGTATCGACGGCGACGCCACCGTAGAACAGCGCCGGATCGGTCTGTTCGAATCGGAAACTCCCCAGCAGCCGCAGCGACCGGCGCAAGGTCGCCCGGCGAGCGAATCGCGGCCGCCGCCCACCCCACCGCAATCCGGTCTGCTCAGCACGAAGCACGGCGAGCAGTCTCGCACAACCGTCGTATGCGGCACCGCGCTACCTCCCGCTACCGGGGGACATGGGTATGCGGCGATGCTGCCGCGGCTTCCCTGCGGGCGTTGATCGGGACACGAGGAGCCGCCCCAACTGCGCAACACGGACGGCGGCGGAGCACCGCTCGGCGGCGAGTGCTTTCGCGCCGAATCGGGTCGGTGAGTTTGTCCCGGTGGTGCACACGCCCTACCTACCCGCCCGGGCGCCCGATAATCCGGAAGAATTCTCCGGCGACGCGAGATCGGCACATCAGCCTCTTTCGCGCAGTCGCGGGCGTATTCCGGGCGATCGCGAACGGGGAAATCCGCGCCCGGTAGCAGGTCAGGTGACCACTCATGGGTTGCGGAGGGCGCTCGCGCTATATGGTGGAGCCCGTTGTTCATCATCCTTTCGCCATGACTTTGGAGATCTGCCCGTGCGTGAAGTGCTGCTGCTCTGCTGGCGCGACACCGGGCATCCGCAGGGCGGAGGCAGTGAGCGCTATCTCGAGCAGGTCGGCGCGCAATTGGCCGCCCGGGGTGTCAAGGTGACCCTGCGGACGGCCGGATACCCCGGCGCGGCGCGTGCCGAGCGGGTGGACGGCATCGACATCAGTCGCGGTGGCGGGCGGTTCACGGTGTATCCGCGGGCGCTGGCGGCCATCGCGCTGGGCAGGCTCGGCATCGGGCCGCTGCGCGGCGTCCGGCCGGACGCGGTGATCGACACCCAGAACGGCATCCCCTTCTTCGCCCGGGCCGCATCGGCCGCGCCGACCGTGGTGCTGGTGCATCACGGGCATCGTGAGCAGTGGCCGGTGGCGGGCAAACTGGTCGGCCGGATCGGCTGGTGGATCGAATCGCGGCTGTCGCCGCGCGTGCACCGGGAGAACCAGTACCTGACGGTGTCGCTGCCGTCCGCGGAGGAACTGACCGCGCTGGGGGTGGAGGGCGCGCGCATCGCCGTCGTCCGCAACGGCGCCGAACCGGTGCCGGCCACGGTTCCGGCCGGTGACGACGCCACCCGGACCGCGCACCCGAGCATCGTGGTGCTGTCCCGGCTGGTGCCGCACAAGCAGATCGAGGACGCCATGGCGGCGGTCGCCGGGCTGCGGCATCGCATCCCGGACCTGCACCTGGACGTGATCGGCGGCGGCTGGTGGGCGGACAACCTGCGCACCCACGCCGACGAGCTCGGCATCGCCGACGCGGTGACCTTCCACGGGCACGTGGAGGAGGACCGCAAACACGAGCTGCTCGCCCGCGCCTGGGTGCACGTGCTGCCCTCGCGCAAGGAGGGCTGGGGTCTGGCCGTGATCGAGGCCGCCCAGCACGGCGTCCCCACCGTCGGCTACCGCAGCTCGCGCGGCCTGACCGACTCGATCGTGGACGGCGTGACCGGGATGCTGGTCGACGACGCCGCCCACCTCACCCTCGCGGTGGGCGATCTGCTCGATGATCACGAGGCGCGCACCGTCCTGGGCGAGAAGGCCCGCGCCCGCGCCCGCGAATTCTCCTGGGAGCAAACCGGAAACGGCGTCTACGAGGTCCTCTCGGCCGTGTCCCGAGGCAACCGCGTCTCCGGCCTGGTGGCAGGGTCTCCCCAGACCCAGCCCTGATCTCGCTTCGAAATCTCCACGCCCCCGCTCTGATTCACGACGGCCGGATCTGCCCGCTGGTGTTCGGCCCTGCGCTGTAGATGAGGGCGGGGACTCCATGCGCCGCCGTTCGACCGCTCGCAGATCAGTTGAGCGTCGCCGCTCGAAAGTCCTGTTCCGCAAAGAGCGGTGCGCTCGACGCCGTGTGCACCGATCCGGACGTTCCTCAGACCGGTTGCGGCGCGGCGGATCCCACGCGGCGTCGGAAGCGGACGCTACCCCACGCTGCCGTGAGCCCTGCGAGGAGCAGTGCGCCCCAGAGGAAGTGGGCCGCACCGGCGACGCGGCGCGCGCCCGTGGAAGCGTCGTGATCGGCGACCGCCCCCGGCACCCGGTACAGCTCCAGGTCCCGGTCCGAGTACACGGAATCCAGCTGGGCGAGCGTCGTTTTCGACTCGCCCATCGGCCCCGGCGTCCCCCGCTCGACCAGCACCCACCCCACTCCCAGCTCCGCCAGTCGCCCGGGTGACCCACCCGCCAGCAGCAACCGCTCGACCTCCCCGGCCCGCGCCCCCTCCCCGGAAACGGTGGCCCCCGCGACCGGCAACTCCCCGGTCTGCAGCACGTCCCGGGGCATCATCCGCGGCGCCGGGTCCAGCACCGGCGCCTTCCCCGAGTACCGGAACTTCCGGAACATCCCCCCGGGCAACACCGCGATGTCCCCGCCCCCGCCGACGGCCGCCGCGACCCGCTCCCACCCCATCGGATACCGAACCGGCCGCAGAGCGCCCCCAACACCCCAGGCCATGTCCGGCAGCGAAGCCAGGATCAACACGACGAAACCCGCCGCCACCCAACCGGTTACCCCGCGCTCCGGCCGAGTCCGGCCTTGGACGACAGGTTCAGCGGCCTCGGAGTCCACACCCGCTCTCGCCGAGATACCACCTTCGACGGAAGCTGCCCGGCCCACTGCTGCTCGTGAGCTCGCGGCTTGCGGCGGCCCGTCCGGAGAGACCGATGAACATGCAGTGGACCCCGATTCGGTTGGGCTGGCGGGCGAATTCGCCGCGCCGGCCGAAACGCGTTGTGCGCGGGCGGCGGAAATGCGGGCTGACAGTGCCTGGGTGCCCGCTGCCGCGCAGAGGGCGAAGGCGGGGGCGGCAAGGGCCACGTATTTCTGGGTGTCGCGTAGGAGGCCGGCTCCGGGGACGTGCTCGACCAGGAACTCGCCGACGGCCATGCCCCAGCCGGTCGCGCCGAGAGCGGGTAGGAGGATCGCGGCCGCGGCGACGAACAGGAGGGTGCGGCGGGTGTGGCGGACTGCCGCAGTGTTGTTCGCAGCTGTAGGGGATTCGGCGGGATCGGGCGGGGCGATCTCCTCGGGCCGATCGGCGACGGTCGACCCCGTGCTGTCCTTGCCGGCTGCCTCGGAGTTCGATGCGGTGGAACGCAATCCGGTCCGTGCGGTCGTCGTCCCGCCCGGCCACGCGTAGACGGCGCGGACGCCGGTCGCCACCAGGGTGAGCAGGATCGCCGTGCCGATCAGGGCGAAAAAGGTTGTGCGGGTGTCGGGTACGGCGGTGGCGTTCCAGATGCCGCCGAGGCCGGCGAGGCTGCCGAGGGTGCCCAGGAGGGGTTCGGCGCGGGCGGCGAAGGCGGCCACGCCCGCCGGGTCGGAGGGGGCGGAGCCCGCGCCGGAGAGGGCGGTGGCGGCCAGCCACGGCGCGCAGGACGCCAGCCAGAGTGCCGCCGTGGGAAGGAGATTGCGGCGGCCGACCAGGAGCAGGGCCAGGGCCCCGGCGAGGAGGGAACCGGTGGGGGTCAGGCCCGCGACGGCGAGCCAGCCGCCCAGGGCCGCCCAGGGGAGCCAGCCTGCAGGTGTGGCGGTGCGGCGGTTCGACCGCGCCGGTTCCGGTGCTGTGGCGGGGCCGCCCCAGGTGGCCCGTAACCGGGTGGCCACCAGGGCAATCCACGGCAGCGCGGCGTAGCCGGTGAGCAGACTCCAGTGACCCTGGAGCAGGCGTTCGGCCACGTAGGGATTCCAGATGGTGACGGTGACGGCCACGAGCTGGGGGCCGAGGGAGGCGTTCAGGAGGGTGCGGGCGAGCACGGCCGCACCCCAGCCCGCGGACCAGATCGCCGCCAGCAGAATGGCTTTCACCAGCAGGCCGCCGTCGACGACGGGGGAGAACACGGCGAGCAGCGCGTCCTGGGGGACGGCCCGGGGAGCCGCGTCGCCGAGGCCGAGGGCGGAATCGGTGAGGTAGGAGCGCGGGGTGCTCACCGCGTCGCGCAGCAGCAGGTATCCGGGACCGAGTAGCGGGCCCAGGACCAGCAGGGTGAGGGCGAGGCTGTACGCGGCCGTGATCGGGCCGGTTCGCCGGGGGTGTTCCGCGCTCACACCCGCACCCTATGCCCCGGTCGCCCCGAGGCCGGGGACGACGGGATCGTCGCCGGCCGGCTCGTGCACGGTGCGCAGGGCCAGCACGGTGATCACGAGGGTGGTGATCGCGGCGGTGGCGGCCGCGATGCCGATGAGGCTCGCCACCGAGTGCGCGCAGGTCCGCATGACCACCACGCCCACCGCGAGCCCGAGCCAGGTGATGGCCGCCGAGGCGGTGCGATCGGCGGCGATGGCCGACAGCAGCGCACCCTGCAGCACCGCGAGCAGCGCGCCCTGGAGCGCGAACAACCACAGCAGTCCCTGCACGGGCGCGTAGTCCTGGCCCGCGAACAGCGGGGCGAGGGGCGCGGCCACGGCGGCCCCGAGTACCGCGATCGTGCCGACCGCCGTGAGCACGGCCAGCGCCGAGCGCACAGCGCGCGCGGAATGCTGCGGTTGCGCCATTTTGGGGTAGAGAACCACCCCGACCGCCTGCGGCAGCCAGAAGGCGATCTTGGCGGCAATGGCGCCCAGCGCGTACCGCCCGGCATCCTCGTCGCTGAGCACCATGCGCGAGATCAGCAGATCCGCCGAGGAGAGCGCCATCAGCGCCGCCTGCACCTGGGCCGCCCGGAACACGGGCAGCACCGCGGCCAGGTCGGCGCCGCGCCGGGCGGGGCCGTCCGGACCCTCGGCGCCGCGCGCCCCGATCCGGCCGTACGCGCCGTTCGAGTCGACGATGTGCCGCGCCAGCAGCGCGGCGACCGTGGCCCCCGCCGTCGCGGCCCACAGCGTGGGCGCGATCCCGCCGCCGCTCGCGAGCACGATCAGCGCCGGCGCGGTCCGGATGACGCTGGCTCCGCCCAGCACCACGGCGAGGTCGCGGAACCGGCTCGAGCCCTGCAGGATCCCCTGCTCGCCCGACAGCAGCACCAGCACCGGCACGGTGCACAGCGCGGCCGCCGCGGCCACCCAGTCGACCTTCAGGGTGAGGCTGACGATCGGCACCAGCGGAACGGCGATGACCGCGACGATCCCGGCGCATTTGAGTGCGAGCGCCCGCGCGGTAGCGACGGAAGCCCCCCGCACGACCTCGCGGGCCACGACGTTCTGCAGTGCCAGCGCGGGCACCGCGCACAGCATCTGCACGGCGAGCAGACTCGCGAACGGGCTGTACCCGGCGACGCCGAGCCACCGGCTCGCGAGCAGCTGCAGCAGGTATCCCGCGACGTTCGCCGTCATGGCCCCGGCCGTCACCAGCGTGAGGTCCGCGACTACAGGCAGACGGCGTACAACGGACACGCCGCAATGCTCCCACCCGCCACTCCGTGCCGCCGCGCCGCACCCCCGTCGGTGAAAGTAATAGCTGACAGCTATTGATCGAGGCTCCAATCGCGTTCGGTGGCGGCCGGATTCGCGGGCATGCGGACACCCGGCCGTTGCCCTCGGCGCGCGGGTGACCCGGGTGCGTGCGCCGTACCGCGACCGTGCGTCGTTGCCCCCGCCGGCAACCCGAACGCACAGCGGCCCCGCACCGAAAGGTGCGGGGCCGCTGCGAAGCAGGTCGAAGCCTAGGGCTTCTTGTTGATATCGATCTGCTGTGTCTTGTTGATGTCGATCTGCTCGGTCGGGGCGTCGAAGTTGCCCCGGCCCGGAGCCGGTCCACCGGCGGGAGCCGGCGCGGCGCGACGCGCGGCCGGGCCGTTGTTCGAGCCGCCGAGCACACCGAGCACGATGCCCGCGATCAGGGCCAGCGCGCCGAGCACGCCGAGCACGATCGGGATGGTGCGGCCGTACAGCGACAGCTTGTCGATGTTCTCCTTGGCCACCGCGATCTGCGATTCGACGGTGTTCTCATCGAACATCAGGGTGGCTTCGAGGACGTTCACCTCGGGCTTGTCGCCGGTGCGCGAGTAGAACTGGTGCACCTGCTCGCCGCCCTTGATGACGGTGCCGGTCTGCGGCTCGACCCACAGGTCACGGGTGTTGGTGTACCAGCGGATCATGGTCACCGGGGTCTCGCCGCCCTCGACGCCCCACTTCTCGGCCGGCAGGGCCAGCTTGTTGGTGGGGGAGTTGGCGACGGTCGAGAGATCGGTTACCGGGACCGTCTGCTGAAAGTGGTACACCTTCATGCTGTTGATCTCGGTCTCTTCGATGAAGTTGATGTCGTACGTCTTCCGCACGTTGAGATCGAAGTACGGGTACGCCTTCTTCTCGGTGCCGATCGGGAAGCGGTACTGCAGGCCGGTGTGCTGGACCGGGTCCATCACGCTCTGGCCCTGCTTGTCGACGGTCACGCCGATCGAGCCGTTGGGGCCGCCGTCGACCTCGTCGACCGGCATGCCGTCCTTACGGTCGACGGTGACGCGGTCGATCGAGGCGGTCAGCAGCCCGGTGTCGCCCTGCTTGTCGGTGCGACGCAGGGTCTGACCGGCCTGGATGGTGAGACGCTCGGCGTCCGCAGGATCCTCGACGGTAAGGAAACGCTGCGAGAACAGCGGCACGTTCGTGTCCACCTTGGCCGAACCCGGTCCGGTCAGCGACTTGGCGTCGAGGACCTCGCTCTTGGTTCCGGCCAGGTTGGTCGCAATCGTGGTGATCTGCAGGTCGAGTGGCGTCTTGGCCACCTTGCTCACCGTGTAGGTGGGGATCATGATCGCGGCGACGAGCAACAAAGCACCCAGCCCCACGAGCAGGCAGGCCACCGTCCGTCTGGTCCCGGCACTCAGTGCCATGCAACTTCTCCTCGTCGTCGAACAGGTCGTTCCGATGAGTACTGCGGTCGCCGCGCAGCACTCGTGAGCCCCGACACTAACAGCTCAGGAGCGTTCAGGGTCTCGCCGAGGCAGGAAAACTCCGCGAAACGCCCATAAGTCAAACGCGGGGTGCTCACATGAAGAGGGCACAGGGCACACTGGATCGCGATGACCACGACCCTGCGCCCGCCCTCCGAACCGGTACAACCGGTCGGCTCGGATGCCGCTGTCAGCGGGGAGAGTGCCACCGATCCGGCCGCCGCGACCGCGCCCGCCGGCCCGAATTCCACGATCGCCGCGCCGCTCGACACGCGCTCGATCCGCCGGCCGAACACCTTCGTCCCCGCCCTGGAGGGCATGCGCGCGCTCGCCGCGCTCGGGGTCGTGCTCACCCACGTGGCGTTCCAGACCGGCGCGACCGCGCAGCCGTACATCGGACGCGTCTGGGAACGCTTCGACATGGCGGTCGCGATCTTCTTCGCGCTCTCGGGTTTCCTGCTGTGGCGCCCGCACGCGGCCGCCGCGCGCGGACTGGGCGAGGCGCCCGCCGCGGGCCGCTATCTCTTGCATCGCGCGGCCCGCATCCTGCCCGCCTACTGGGTCGCGGTGTGCGCGGCGCTGATTCTGCTGCCGAGCGCCGCGCACACGGCCGGACTCCGGGTGTGGCTGGCGAATCTGACCTTCCTGCAGATCTATGTGCCGTACACGCTCACCGACGGGCTCACCCAAATGTGGAGTCTCGCCGTGGAAGTCGCCTTCTACGCGGTACTGCCGCTGCTGGCCTTCGCGCTGGTGTGGTTGCGCGGCAATCGAGCTCACCTGCGGGTGCCGGTGGTGCTGGGCATCGCGATTCTGTTCCTGGGCTGGAACCTGTTGCCCGTACCCACTCCCGAGGCGATCAACGCCGACAACTGGCTGCCCGGTTACCTGCCGTGGTTCGGCGCGGGCATGCTGCTGGCCGAGCTCGCGGACGCCGAAGCGCCGCGCTGGCGGCGGTTCGCGGGCGATCTGCGGCTCATGTGGCCGCTGGCGCTGATCGCGTTCCTGCTGGCCACCACCCCGCTGGCCGGTCCGGCCGGTCTCACCCACGGGCAGCCCTGGCAGTACGCCGTGAAGATGGCGCTGGGCGCGATCATCGGCTTCGCGCTGCTGGCGCCCTTGGTATTACGGCCGGAGCGGCGGCATCGCTGGCTCACCGGCGGTCTCGCCGCGATGCTGGGCCGCTGGTCGTACGGCATCTTCATCTGGCACCTGGCGGTGCTGGCCATCGTCTTCCCGGTGTTCGGGATCATCCCGTTCCGTGGATCTTTCGCGCTGGTCTATCTGATGACCATCGCCTTCACCCTGCCCCTGGCCGCGGCCAGCTACGCGCTGATCGAGGATCCGGTGCGCCGCTGGACCCGCCGCCGCTTCGGCTGAGGTTCGGCGCCGATTCAACGGGACGGTTCCGGCGTCGACGTGCGACCGCACGGATGCCGCTGCCCCGGGGCGACGATGACCGCGCCCGGGTGCCCCGGGTGAATGCCGGCCCACGGCAACGGATTCGACAGATGATCCGGTGCGCCGTCGGCGCCCACATCATCAGGTGACAAGTAGATCGCCCAGGGTCGTGAGTGCGTCGAACGCGAATTCCCTTGGTGCGGGCGCGCCGAGTGACCGACCGGAACCCGCGTTGAGCCGGTGCGCCTCGGGCACCTGCGTCGTCATCGGGTGACGAGTGGACCGCACAGCGTAGGGGGTGGATCGAACACGAATTCCCTTGGCGTGGAAGCGCCCGCGCCGATCACGCGGGCGGCGGCAGTGGGGACTCGGTTCGGCGCGAACTCGCCGCGCGGCGGGGGAGTGCCGCCAACCCCACGGCGACGATCGCCACCACGGCGGGCAACTGGGTCCACAGGGAGTCGCCCATATAGCCGGCGGGGGAGCGCCAGGGGCCGGTGGACAGGGCGGCGGCGGAAATCGCTGTCGCCACACCGGCTATCGGGGCGAGTGCGCGGGCGGTGGGCAGCGGGCGGAAGTGGTAGGCCGCGAGTCCCAGTGCGGTGAGCACGATTCCGGTGGGTCCGGCGATCAGTCCGGTTCCCGCCAGGAGGGCGACCGCGCTCAGGGTCCGGCTGTGCCAGGTGCGCGGGGCGGGGCCGTCATCGCGGGCCGGGGTGCGTGCGCCGCGGAAAGCCAGCAGCACCAGGGGAATCAACAGCAGCAGGCCGCCGAAGATGGCGAGGCGGTACCAGCGGTCGGCGGGGAAGGAGATGGTGATCGGGCCGTCCGTGCCGGGCGGCACCAGCCACGCCTGCTGCCAGCCGTCGATGACCAGCGGCTCCAGGGTGCGGCCGTCGGCGGTCTCGGCCTGCCAGCCGACGTTGGTGCTCAGGGGCAGGACCAGGACCCGCGTTCCGGCGGGGGCGCGGACCGCGCCGGGCGCCGCTGTCGCACCGGTGCCGGCATCGGCGTCGGGTTTGGTGTTCGGTGGGGATCCGGCCCCCGGGTCGGAGTCGGCCGGATTCGCGCTGCCCGCATCACCACTGCCTGGTGCGACGCTGCCCGCATCACCGCTGCCTGGTGCGACGCCGCCCGCTTCACCGCTGTCCGGTTCGGCGCGCCGCAAGCGCAGCTCGTCCACGGTGAACAGCGGTGTCGGAGCGACGGTTACATCGACGCGCCCGGCCATGAGGTCGAGGTTGGTCCCGCCGTCCGCGGCGTCGACCGGCAGCTCCTCGTCGAAGGAGGCGCGGCGGCCGTCGTTCGCGTTGTTCAGCGCGGAGCCGCCGTCGGTCTCGGCATCCACGCCCGGGTCCCGGGCCTCCGCGTCGGCGGCGGGCTCCGGTTCTTGCGCCGCGTTAGCGCGAGCCGCCGCGACCTCGTCGGCGGTGCACACGCGCGCGGGAAGCGGCGTGCCGGAACGGAACTGGGCGGCGGTGCCGGTTACCGAGGTGTGCAGCGTGCGTCCCGCGGCGGCGAGGGTCGGCCCGTTCGCGCAGTCGATGGTGAACAGCTGATCCGGGCCCGGCGCGGCCGGGTACTCCGGTCCGAGCACGGTGATCTCGGCGATGCCGGCCGGCTGTTCCTGTGCGAAACCCAGTGCGGTGCGGTCGAGTACCGCGTCCCAGGTCTGAATGCTCACTTCGATGCGATCGGTGACCTGCGGGTACAGCTCGATGCGCGTGGTGGTTCCGGCGGCCGGATCCACTTCGCGCACCTGCGGTCCCGCACCGAGGTTCACCGAGACCGAGGTGGCGTGCGCGGGCAGGTCCCCGCGCGAGGGCGTCAGTTCCAGTCCGGTCACCAGCGCGGGCGCGGGCAGATCGATGGTGAGCGTCGGCTTCGCGCCGGCCGGGGTGCGGACGGTGGTCTCGGGCGCGATCCAGCTGGTGCGCGGGTCGCCGTCGGTGGCGGCGAGCGCGGATCCGCGCGGATCGCCGATGTCGGCCTGGCCGTGGGCGAAGGGCCGGGCCGGGTCGGTGAGCAACCGGTCCAGATCCGGTCCGGGCCGGGCGCGGACCAGGAGTTCGGGGGTGACGGCGAGCGGATCGGGCACGGTCAGGGTGCGTTCGAAGAGCCCGGGTTCCTCGGCCGCGAGCGCGAGCGCCTTGCTGCATCGGACCCGGTCCGGTGCGTCGAAACAGGCACTGCGGCCCGGGAATTCCTGGCCGAGCGCCCAGCCCTGGATGCTCGCGCCGGGCGGGGTGGCGGGCAGGACCACCCGGTGCCGGATGTCGACCCGCGCCGGGTTCTCCCGATCGGCGTAGTCGAACAGCGACAGCTCGCTGATGCCGAATTGCCCGCCGGCGCTGCCGTTCTCGGTGCTCTTCGCGGTGATCTTGATCCAGTCGGTGCGGCCCGGCGGCAGGGACACCGACACCGGCGCACCGGGTTCGGTGACGCGCGCGGCGACCGTGCCCTTGGCGGTGGCGACCTCCAGCCACTTCACCGGACTGCCGATGGCCGCCGCGCTGGTGGTCAGGCGCAGCACCGGGGAGGTGATGGGCTGCTCCAGATCCAGCCGGAGCCACTGTCCCAGCGCGTGTTCGGTGCCGTTGCTGATCCACGCGGTCGCGGGATCGTCGTCCACCACCGCGGCGGTGGAGCTGCCGGGCGCGGCCCCGCCGAGCTGCGTGGCGTCCCCGGCGGAACTGGATACCGTCACCGTGGCTCCGGACCATTCGCCGCGCACGAGTTCGGCGCCGGGCACGGCGTAGTCGGGCACCAGGTTGTGGGTGCGCCGGGGGTCGCCGGGCGCGCGCACCGCGGAGTTGTGATTGTCGACCCGGCCGAAGTCGGTCTCCCGGTCCATGGGCGTGTCGGTGATGGTGACCGCGTCCACCGGCAGTCCCGCGCGGGCGGCGTCGGCCGCGAGCAGCGCCGGGCCGGGGTTCGCGGCGGGGTCGCGGCGCAGGCGTTCCAGGGCTTCGGGCCCGCCCTGCACGACGGGCAGTCCGTCCAGCGCCGTCAGGTAGGCGCCGGGGAACGAGTCCGGTGCGCCGGTGCCCGCGCGCAGGTCGGCGGCGTCGCCGACCGGTCGCGGATCCACGCGGTAGATCTCGACGGGTGGGTACTCCGGCCGCAGGTCCTCATCGGCCACCAGGCCCTCGATGTATCCGGTCTCCACCGGATCGCCGAACTCGGCGACCCTGTGCAGTCCGGGCGAGCCCTCGATCGTCTGGTGCGCGAGCATGGGCCGGGTGGACCGCGAGGTCTCGGGGTCGAGATCGTTGCGCAGCACCAGGATTCCGATGCCCTGCGCGGCCAGGGTCGCCGCCAGTCCTGCCGACGGGCGGCCGTCCGCGAAGAGTCGCTGCACCGAGTCCATGGCGCGAATGGCGCCGGGTGGATTGAGCGGCACCGCGTCACGCACCGCCCACGGGGTGTCGGCCAGCGCCTGCAGCGGCTCGTCGCGGGTCAGACCCCAGACCTGGGAGCCGAACGGCGCGCCGGGCACGATGAGCGCGCGGGTATCGGATGCGTTGCGGGACAACCACTGCGCGGTTTGCTTCCAGTACCCGGGGACCTCCTCGTACGCGCCGCTCGGCGCGAGCTTGCCGGTCCAGGCCAGCGAGGTGGACAGCGTGAGCGCGGTCAGCACGAGCGCGCCGACGGCCACCATGCGATTGCGCTCGGGGTGGGCGAAGGCGTTGCGCCACACCGGCATCGGAACCGACGCGGGCAGCGGCACCCGGCTCAGCAGGTGGGCGAGCCCGAGTACCAGCGGCAACCGGATGAGCGGTTCGAGTTTGTGCACGTTGCGCAGCGGCGCGCCGCCGGAATCCAGGAACAGCCGCACCTGTCCGGCGAACGGCCCGCCCAGCGCGCCCGCGTACCCGGCGCAGATGCCGACCAGCCCGACGCACAGCACCAGCGTGAGCCGTCCGCGAATCGGCATGGAGCGCATGGCCAGTCCGGCGATCCCGGCGGCCGCGAGCATGCCGGTGGCGAGTACCGCGGCCGGCTGGGTGACCAGCACCGCGCCCGCGATGCGTTCGGGGGAGACGAACGGGGTCCAGCTGTCGGTGCCGCGCAGCACCTCACCGAGCGAGGCCCACTGCGTGGTGACCCCGGAGGATTCGATGTAGTCCAGGAAGGGCGGGCTCACCTTGCCCAGCAGCAGCAGCGGGACGACCCACCAGAAGGTGGCCAGTACCAGCAGGGGAATCCAGGCCCGGGTGAAGCGCCACCAGGCGCGGTTGGGGCGGTAGGAGATCCAGAACAGGGCCGCGGGCAGGAACGCGGCGGCGGTGGCGACGGCGTTGACCGATCCCATGAGCGCGAGGGCGAGGGCGCTGCCCGCGGGTGTCGCGGCGCCGCGCCATCGGGACGCCCGCGCGCGGTCGGCCGGGGCCTCCGGTCTGGATTCGGCGGTGCTGTCCGGGCGCTTCGCGCGCAGGCTCATGCCCAGGGCGGCCGGCGCCAGCAGCACCCAGGGCGCGAGCATCATCGGCAGCGTCTCGGAGGAGATGGAGCCGAGGGTGGTCAGCACCCGGGGGGAGAGCGCGAAGGCCGTGGCGGCGATGATGCGGGAGCCGCGGCTGCCGATGCCCAGGATTTCGCAGAGCCGGATGATGCCCCAGAACCCGGCGAGCAGCAGTAGCGCCCACCAGATGCGCTGGGTGACCCAGGCGGGCAGGCCGAGCACGTGCCCGAGGGAGAAGAACGCGCCGTGCGGGAAGAAGTAGCCGTACGCCTGGTTCTGCACCTGGCCCATCGGGGCCTGGCTGCTCCACAGGTGGGAGGCGCGTTCGAGAAAGCCGAGAGGATTCTGCGCGAGGTCGTATTTGGTATCTGCGACCGTGCGGCCGGGGGCCTGCAGAAAGGTCAGCAGGAACGCGGCGAGAAAGGTGCCGAGCAGCCAGCGGCGGCCCAGCGGTTCAGTATTCGGCGACCGGTCCTCGGCCGGACCGGTCGCGGCTGTTGGATCTGAGGTCGGCCGGTCAGCGGGCGCCGTACTCAACGTTGTTGAGCAGCGACGAGGACGGGTCGCCGCCGTTATCGATCTCCGGGCGCGTGTCCTGCGAGGCCGCCATCGTGATGACCAGGACCGCGGCCAGTCCGATCAGGGCGCCACCGGCAGCGCTGGCCACACCGGGAACGGCAAACTTCATCGCGGAACTCCCATACATCGACGCATGCGTAACTCGAGCAAACCTAGCAGACCGCGCCCGCTTTGCCCCGGCTCCGCCGCCCCTGATCTTGGTCGCCAACATTTCAGTTCACCGCCCCCGCCGCAGAGATGCAGGTCACATCCTGTTTCGCGGCGGTTGCGCGGACCGGTCGGCAAGAAATGCGCAGGGGTCGGCGAGAAATGCGTGGACCGACCTGTTTCAGGTGTCGACGCACGCGATCAGGAAGCGACGGGCAGCGGTTCGAGCGGCGGGCGCGCATTTCTTGCCGACCGGCGCCGGTTCACCGCGCATACGAAGCCGACCGGCTACTCCGGCACCGCGCAGTGCAGGCCGCCGAGGAAGGTGCGGAGCTTCGCGGTCGTCTCGACCAGTTCGACCTGCGGGTCCGAGGCCGCGACGATCCCGCCGCCGCCGAAGGCGCGCAGGGTCAGGCCGTCGGCGGCGAGCTCGGCCGAGCGGATCGCGACCACCCACTCCCCGTCGCCGTGCGCGTCGCACCAGCCGACCGCGCCGCCGTAGAACCCGCGGTCCTCTTCCAGATCGACGATCGTGTCCAGGGCCAGGTCGGTGGGTGTGCCGCAGACGGCGGGGGTCGGGTGCAGCAGGACGGCCAGGTCGAGTGCGGTCGGGTGGGGTTCGCGCAGCCGCCCGGTGATGTGGGTGGCCAGGTGCCAGACCTCGGGGGTGTGCAGCAGTTCGGGTTCGGCCGGGATCGTCAGCTCTGCGCAGACGGGGGTGAGCCGTTCGCGAATCCAGTCCACGACGTAGGCGTGCTCTTCGCGATTCTTGCTGCTGGCCAGCAGTTCTCGGGCCTGCGCGGCGTCCGCGTCCGGGTCGGCCAGGCGCGGCAGCGTCCCGGCGAGGGGGCGGAGCGTGACGCTGTCGCCGTGCCGCGCCACCAGGACCTCGGGGGTCGCGCCGAGCAGGGTCTCGCCGGTCCGCCCGGCGGCGGTCAGGTCGACGGCGAACACGTGCGCGCGGGGATGCCGCGTGACCAGGTGCGCGGCAACGACTTCCGGGTCCAGCGGCGCGTCCGCGGCGGCGAGCAGCGAGCGGGCGGCCACCACCTTGCGCAGCGGCGATTCCGGATCACCCAGCTGGGCAACGAGTTTGGCCACCCGCGCCAGGTGTTCGCCCGGATCGGGCAGCTCGGTCACCACGCGCACGGGCGGCAGCGGGGGCAGCGCGGCGGGCCGCCAGGGTCCGGCGGTGTGGGTGTGGCGTTCGGGCGCGACCAGCGCGGCCGGGCGGCGCGGATCGAAGGGCAGGGCGCCGGTGATCACGGATGCGGCGCCCGCGCGCAGAGCCGCTGCGGCGGCGCTCGCGTCATCGAACGCGGCGCGTACACCCGTGGCGCGAACGACGCTGTCCGGCGTCGCGAGCAGGAATCCGTGCATGATGCCTCGACCATAGCCCGCGCGCGCTGCGCCGCGGCCGCCGAGCGACGCACGTCTCAACGTGCGCCGCCGCCGCTCTCAGCGCGCCGGTTCGCGCCCGGGCGGTACCAGCAGCACCGGCCGGTGACAGTGTTTGAGCACCGCGTCGGCGACGCTGGAGTGCAGCAGCGCCCGGATCCCGGTCTGCCCCCGCGTGCCCGCGACGATGATGTCGACGTTCAGTTCGTCCGCCACCTCGACGATGGCGTTCCAGATGGTGGTGGTGCACTCGGCGGTGCGCGCCTCGGCGTTGAGCCCGGACAGTTTGGCCAGCCGCACGCCCTCGGTGTTGATCGACTTGGCGTCGGTGTAGGCGACGTCCTCGATCTCGTCGTCGGGCATCCATTCGGGCTGCATGACCCCCGACAACCCGGAGAGGCGAGCGGTCTGGCGCACCATGGGCTCCCACGCGGTGAGCACGACGGCCTTGTCGGCGGACAGGAAGCGGCCGGCGTATTCGACGGCGCGGCGCGCGTTCTCGGACCCGTCGTAGGCGATGAGCATCAGATCACAGGGCATTGCGAACCTCCTGGTGGGAAGGCATCCACTGCCGAGGTTACCCCGCTTCGCGGTCCGTACGCGGACCTCGAGCCGCCGTGCCGCGTCGCGTCAGTCCACAGTTTGCGAACGATTCACCCATTCCTGTGGCGGGATCCGCGACCCCGGTTTTCACTGACTGTGTCGGCATGCCGCCGGCAATCGACTTCGCTGGCGCCGATCAGCCGTCGCTGGAGCTGTGCCGAACGAGGGGTGGAGTGTGCGGTTGGACGAGCTGACGACGCCGCAGGAGTGGGCGCGGGTGTATCGCTCGCTGTTCGGTCTGCCGCATGTGCACGTGACGACGCCGGGGTTCGTGGTGCTGCCCCTGGTGGATACGATCGCGGCCCTGAACACCCCGGAATCGTTGGGGGCCTTGCTACTCGACGAGTTGACCACGCGCGGCGTGCCGTGCCCGGTGCTGGTGCGCGAGCGCCCGCCGCGGCGTACCTTCCTCTGTGTCTTCGACGGTTACCCCGGCGCCGAGTACCTGGAGCGCATGGAACGCGCGGGTGTCGACATCGGCCCGCATCGCAGTAACGTCATCCTGCCCACGGGATTCGGCCGTCACACCCACGAGGGCCGCTGGTGGGCGCAGGCCCCCGAACGCGATGCCTCGCTGCCGCTGCTGTCGGAGGTGCTGGACGCCGCGGGCACGGTGTTGTGATCGCCGGGCCCGTGCGGTAACTCCGGGGAACCGTGATCGGTGTCCGCCGACCCGAATCCTTCGATCCCACCCACTGATTCGCCCGCCGAACAGCGAAAAGCGGTGTCCGATCCGGAAATCCGGATCGAACACCGCCCTCGTGCGTACCGTGACACCCCGTGCGGGGCGCGGTGGCTAGCGCTCGACGATGGCGACGACGCCCTGGCCGCCGGCGGCGCAGATGGAGACCAGCGCCCGGCCGCCGCCCTTCTCGGCCAGCATCTTCGCGGTGGAGGCGATGATGCGGCCGCCGGTGGCGGCGAACGGGTGGCCCGCGGCGAGCGAGGAGCCGTTGACGTTGAGCTTGCTGCGGTCGATGGAACCCAGCGCGCCGTCCAGGCCCAGGCGCTCCTTGCAGTAGGCGTCGGACTCCCAGCCCTGCAGGGTCGCGAGCACCACGGAGGCGAAGGCCTCGTGGATCTCGTAGTAGTCGAAGTCCTGCAGCGTCAGGCCGTTTCGGGCCAGCATGCGCGGCACCGCGTAGGTCGGGGCCATCAGCAGGCCGTCGGGGCCGTGGATGTAGTCGACCGCGGCGACCTCGGAGTCCACCAGGTAGGCCAGCGGCGAGAGGTTGCGCGCGGCGGCCCACTCGTCGGTGGACAGCAGCACCGCGGACGCGCCGTCGGTGAGCGGGGTGGAGTTGCCCGCGGTCATGGTGGCGTCGCCCAGCTTCACGCCGAAGACCGGCTTGAGGGTCGACAGCTTCTCGATGGTCGAGCCCGGACGCAGGTTGTCGTCGCGGGTCAGCCCGAGGAACGGGGTGATGAGGTCGTCGAAGAAACCGCGGTCGTAGGCGGCGGCCATGTTCTTGTGCGAGAGGTAGGCCAGCTCGTCCTGCGCGTCGCGGGCGATGCCGAATTCCTTGGCGGTGATGGCGGCGTGCTCGCCCATCGACAGCCCGGTGCGCGGCTCGGCGTTGCGCGGGATCTCGATGCCGACCATGGACGGGCGCAGGCGGCCGACCAGCTTGGCGTAGTCCTTGTTGTTCTTGGCGCGGTTGGCGTCGAGCATCCACTCGCGCATGGACTCGCTCACGCCGATGGGGGCGTCCGAGGTGGTGTCGGTGCCGCCGCCGATGCCGGATTCGAAGCGGCCCAGCGCGATTCCGTCGGCGACGGTCTGGATGGACTGCAGGCCGGTGCCGCAGGCGAGCTGCAGGTCGTGCGCGGGGGTGTACGGGGAGAGGGTGGAGCCGAGCACGCTCTCGCGGATCATGCCGTGCTCGCCGACGCGCTTGAGGACCGCGCCGCCGACGACCATGCCCAGGCGCTCGCCCTGCAGCCCGAAGCGGCTGACGAGGCCGTTCAGCGCCGCGGTGAACATGTCCTGGTTGGAGGCGTGCGCGTACTTGCCGTCGGAGCGGGCGAAGGGAATCCGGTTACCGCCGAGGATCGCGACAGGCTTGGCCTGCTTGGCGGACTTGGCCGCGGGCTTCGCCGAACGGGCTTTGGTGGTCACTCGAGTCTCCAGTGTCTCGTCGGGTGGATGTCCGCACTCGCACGGTCCCGCGGGACCGGCAGCAGTCGGTTTACATTAAACTTACTCTGGAGTAAGTTAGTTTGTCGACACCGTACCCCGCAAATGTGCGCAACACCGCCCCCGGGGCCTGGACAAGAGAAGGTAGGAACTGTGGCAGCCAGCAAGAGCAAGGGCGCTCCCAACCTGTACGGATCTTTCATTCACTCCGCGCCCGGCGCGTTCCTGGCGAGCAAGCTCGGGCTGCCGCAGCCGGAGAGCCTGCGCCGCTACGTCGCGGGCCAGCCCGCCCTGCCGGGTCCGGTGCTGATCGGCGGTAAGGGCCGCGTCGCCGACGCCGCGCGCAACCTGCTCTCGGCCGACTACACCTTCGTCGACTCGGTCACCCAGGGCGTGAAGTTCGGCGCGCTCGTGTTCGACGCCACCGGGATTCGCACCATCGAAGAGCTGCAGCAGCTGTTCGAGTTCTTCCAGCCCGCGCTGCGCAGCCTGGCCGGCTCCGGCCGCGTCGTGGTCATCGGCACCACCCCCGAGCTGACCGCCTCGGTCGACGAGCAGATCGCCCAGCGCGCGCTCGAGGGCTTCAGCCGGTCCATCGCCAAGGAACTGCTCAAGGGTTCCACCGGCAACCTGGTCTACGTGCACCCGGAGGCCGCCGCGACCGCCACCGGCGTCGAGTCCACCCTGCGCTTCCTGCTCTCGGCCAAGTCCGCGTTCGTCGACGGCCAGGTCTTCCGCGTCGGCAAGGACGACGCCGTCGCTCCCGCCAGCTGGGACAAGCCGCTCGAGGGCAAGGTCGCGGTCGTGACCGGCGCCGCCCGCGGCATCGGCGCCACCATCGCCGAGGTCTTCGCCCGCGACGGCGCGACCGTCATCGTCGCCGACATCCCGGCCGCCGGTGAGGCGCTGTCCGAGACCGCCAACAAGGTCGGCGCGACCGCCTTGGCGCTGGACGTCACCGCCCCCGACGCCGCGGAGAAGCTGGCCGCCTTCGCCACCGAGCGCTTCGGCGGCATCGACATCGTCGTGCACAACGCCGGCATCACCCGCGACAAGCTGCTCGCGAACATGGACGAGGGCCGCTGGAACTCGGTCATCAACGTGAACCTGGCTGCCCCGCACCGCATCACCGAGGGCCTGGTCGCCTCCGGCGCGCTGCGTTCGGGCGGTCGCGTCATCGACGTGTCCTCCATCGCGGGCATCGCGGGCAACCGCGGCCAGACCAACTACGGCGCCTCCAAGGCCGGTGTGATCGGCATGGTCAACGCCGAGGCCCCGAAGCTGGCCGAGAAGGGCATCACCATCAACGCCGTCGCGCCCGGTTTCATCGAGACCGCGATGACCGCCGCGATCCCGCTGGCCACCCGCGAGGCCGGCCGCCTGATGAGCTCGCTGCTGCAGGGCGGTCAGACCGTCGACGTCGCCGAGACCATCGCCTACTTCGCGTCCCCGGCGTCGAACGCGGTGAGCGGCAACATCGTTCGCGTCTGCGGCCAGAGCCTGATCGGCGCGTGATGAGCCAGACCATCACGCTCGGCGAGGTGCCGAAGAACTCCAGCCTGTTCGTCAAGGCCGCGCTCGGCGCGGTCCCGGTGCCGGGCCTGTCCAACCGGCCCTCGACCCTGCCCGACCGGGTCGTGCGGCTGGAGGGCTTCCAGGTCGATCCGAATCACCTGGCTGCCTACTGCAAGGCCACCGGCCTGCGTTTCAACGATTCGCTGCCGCTGACCTACCCGTTCGTGCTGAGCTTCCCGCTCGCCATGCAGCTGGTCGTCGCCCGCGACTTCCCGTTCGTGGCGGTCGGCGCGGTGCACGCGAAGAACGTCATCGAGCGCACCCGCGAGATCTCGGTCTCCGAGCCGCTCGATTTCCGGACGCACATCGAGAACCTGCGCGAGCACCCCAAGGGCCTGATGGTCGACGCGATCACCGAGGTGAGCGTGGGCCGGGAACAGGTGTGGCGGCAGGTCACCACCTTCCTGCACCAGCAGCGCACCTCGCTGTCCGGCGGGCCCAAGCCCGAGCCGGTCCCGGACGAGGTGCCGCCGGCGCCGCTGCGCGCGCTGCGGGTCGATCAGAAGACGATCACCCGGTACGCGGGCGCGTCGGGCGACCACAACCCGATCCACACCTCGGGTCTGGGCGCGAAGGCCTTCGGTTTCCCGAAGCCGATCGCGCACGGCATGTGGTCCGCGGCCAACATCCTGTCCAACATCGAGGGCCGGATTCCCGAAAAGGCCACGTACGAGGTCAAATTCGGCAAGCCGATCTTCCTGCCGTCCACGGTCAACGTGTACGCGGACAAGGTCGAGGGCGGCTGGGATCTGGCGCTGCGGAACCCCAAGAAGGGGTTCCCGCACCTGACCGCCACCATTCGCTGATCGATCGCCGCGGCGCGGGGACGGACTCTCCGCGCCACGGCGATCGACGCGCCGGGATTCGTCCCCGCCGCGCCGATGGCACACCGAGGCCATCGGCGCAGGTGGGGAGTGGCGACATCGAGACAGATGCGCCGACGACCCGGGGTCGCGCTGTGCGGGTGGTCACCGATCGACCACGAAGCACTCGAACCACGGGTATGGTTCGGGCCGCCGACAGCGTCGGCCCCACGGGGTGGGGCGAGAGCCGCGCACCGATTCACCACCGTATGTCGCCACGCAGGGGTTTCGACATCCGGAACGGGGAGCGGTGTGCGGCTTTTACGTATGTGGACGTGCCCGTCAGCAGTCGCAGCCGCACCCGCAGCCGTCACCGCAGCAGCAACCGTCGCCACAGCAGCAGCCGTCACCGCAGCACCCGCAGCCGTCGCAGCCGCACTCGGCGCAGTCGCACCCGCCGCGATTGATCCAGGAGTCCTTGCGCCGCCCGCTGCACGGGCGGGTGTGCTCGGCGCAGCACGCGTAGCCGGTGCAGTACTGGCCGAGGATGATGCCGATGCCCTCCAGCAGGGACGGCCCGCCCGGCCCGGCGTGGTTGGTCACCGTCGCCGGGGCGATTCCGGTGATCGGCAGCAGCGCCGCCGCCTCGACCTCGAAGACGGGATGGTTCCCGGCCTCCTCGGTGGCGCGGTGCGCACCGCAGGCCCGGGTACCGCACACGTGCGCCGCGCCCGCGCCCAGCTTGCGAACGACGCCGCGCAGCGGATCGAGCAGCATCCAGCGCACCGTGCCGACGCGCTCCAGGCCGACGCTGGTCAGCGCGGACAGCAGCAGCGAATTCGATTCGCGCAGTAGGGCGTGCGCCTGTTCGGGCGTGGTCCCGGTCGCGGCCAGCGGATTGAACTTGCCCGCGGCGACATCGCGATCGAAATCCTCGATAGCATCGGCCAGGTGCGCGATCCGGCCGAAATGCCAACCGGCGGTGCGCAGGGCGTCCGCGTTCTCGGGACGGCCGGCCAGAATCGCGGTGTGCGCGAACAACTCTCCGGCGCACAGCTGGGTGGGGGCGGTCAGTCGCAGCAGCGCTCCCCGGTCGGCCGGTCCCGCGTGTACCCCGTGCGCGGCGGCGGCCTGTTCCAGCGCGGTCTGCGATTCGATGGCCGCGACCAGCGGTGCGATGTCGAGGCCGATGCCCGCCGCCGCCCGTTCGGCCTGCGCGTGCCAGCGACCCGACACCCGGGTGAGCGGGCGGGCGGTCCCGCGCGCGGTGTCACCGTCCGCGACGTGATCGCGAATCTTGGCCGCGCCCAACAGCAGTGAGGCGGTGGTCGCGAGCCGGACGCCGGGCGAATCGGCGGGCGCGACACTCGCGCGCCGCATGCCGCGCAGCGGGCAGGGGCCCGCTGCGGTGCGGGCGGTGGGCGTCGTCTGCTGCGCCTCGGTGAGCACCCCGAGCACGATGGCGTCGGTGTTGGTGGCCGCGCGGGCGAGCTGGCCGTGCCCGTCCCGCAGGCCCAGGCACAACCCGCACATCTGGGTCTGCCACGACCCGGCGTCCATGCCGTATTTCCCGGCGCCGTGCAGACAGGGTTTGAGCAGCCCGAACATGGTGTATCCCCATCCCCGGCCGGCGGTACCCCGGCCGTCCCGCGACACGATTCCGATCGAAACTGTGGCAGGTGACGGTGCCCTCGGCAACCCGATCGGGGCTAAATGTCCTTCTTCTTGCCCGCGAGGCCGCGCCAGGCCAGATCGTCGAGCAGATCGACGGCCTCGGCCATGTCGACGGTGCCGGCGGCGACGCGGTCGGCGATGGCCTCACCGGCCCCGATCACGGCCACCGACACCACTTCGAAATTGGTGCCGGGCTCGGCGTATTTCGCGCTGGATTCCAGCAGTTTCGCGGTGAGTTCGATGACCCGGTCGCGGCTGTTGGAGATTTCCGAGGCGAAAGGCTGCTGGCCCAGCGCCTGGCGGTAGAGCACCTGCCAGGACAGGCGATTCTGATCCACGTAGGAAAGGAAGGCCTCGAGTCCGGCGCGCAATTGTTCGTGCGGGCTGAGTTTCGGATTGCCCGCCACCGCGACCGCTTCGATGAAGCGCATGCTCTCGCGGTGGATGCACGCCCGGAAGAGTTCGTCCTTGGAGCCGTAGTACAGGTACAGCATGGGCTTGGAGATCTTCGCCTCGGCGGCGATCGAGTCCATGGACGTGTCGTGATAGCCCTTGCGTGAGAAGACCTCCACGGCTGCGTCGAGCATCTGTTGCTCGCGCACAGCGCGCGGTAGCCGTTTCGTTCCGCCAGCCATCCACTCTCCTAGACCGTGCTGTACACGTCTGCTTTTACACGTCGAACCCCTATCTTACTCCAAGGTAAGTTCCGCCAGTGCGAATTGCCGGTGATTCGCCGGGACGGTCAGCAGGTGGGAGCGGTGCCCTTGAACTTTGCCATGCGCAGTACCGAGGCATCCACCTGAGTTCCCGGTAGGCGGCCGGCGCTCACGGCCTGCTCCAGCCGGTCCAGCACCGAGGTGACGGCGTCGGTGGTGATCCACAGGGCGTTGTCGGCCCCCGCGACCAGCGCGGCTTCCACCGCTTCCTCGATGCTCATGCGGCTGGTGATGGCCGCCATGCCGCCGAGGTCGTCGGTGAAGATCACGCCGTCGAACGGGGCGGCGCCGTAGCCGGTGCCCTGGCGCAGCAACTGCATGACCTGCGGGCTGATGCTGGCCGGGATGTTCGGCTCGGTGAGCCCGGGCACGTCCAGATGCCCGATCATGACGGCCGCTCCGCTACCGATCAGCGTCCGGAAGGGCACCAGATCCCGGTCCTGCAGCTCGGCGAGCGGGGGTGTGCGCACCGCGCCGGTGTGCGAATCGCCCGAGCCCGCGCCGTGGCCGGGGAAGTGCTTCATGACGCTGCCGACGCCCGCGTCCTTCAGGGCGCGAATGTAGGCGTCGGCGTACGCGACGACGACATCGGGCTGATCGGAGAAGGAACGATCGCCGATGACGCTGTCCGCGGGCTGGCTGCTCACGTCGACGTCGGGTGCGAAGTTGACGGTGACGCCGTAGGACTTCAGCTTCTTCGCGCGGTCGAGGCTGAAGGTGTAGAACTCCTCCGGGCTCATCTCGTCGACGGTTTCCCGCGCCGACGGCGCTTCGCCGATCAGGTTGCGCACCCGCGAGACTCGGCCGCCCTCCTCGTCGATGGTCACCATGAGCGGGGTCCGGGAAGCGGCCTGGACCTGGTCGATCTGATGATCGGCCAGCAGCGAGGTCTCGGTCCACCCGCCGACGAAGATGCCGCCGATCTGTTCGGTGCGCACCACGTTCTCGGCGTCGGCGGCGCCGGTGACGCCGACCGTGAGCAGCTGCGCCAGCTTCTGCCGCAGCGAGAACTGCGACAGGTAGCCGGCGGCGCAGTCCCGCGGCGCGGTGCCGGGCGCGGCCGAGGTCGCGGCGGATCCGGTTGTGGTTCCGGCGGATTCGGTCGTGGAGGTGGTCGTGCTGCTGCCACCGGAGCAGGCGGTCAGCACCACGGTGGTCATTGCGAGCACGAGGACCGGAAGGGTGCGCATAACGTCCGACCGTAGCGACCCGCCGCCGCCGGTGGCTATCGCGGCACACGTGTCGCGCCGGGAACGGCGGGGACGAGGGGTGCGGAGCGGGCCCGGCGGGGTGCTCCACGGGGTTCGGGTGCGGTGCCCGGAACGCGAGGCCGGGTCCGGGGCATGCCCCGGCGTTACATGTTCAAACGGAGTTCGTGGGAAATCCCACATGTAATAGCAAATATGTGGCGATTAACACAGTGGCAATTTTACTAATCGCTGCGGGCGTGGGTAGCGTGCCCCTTTGCATAGCTAATTATCAGGTTCAGCTGCGCAAACGCATTCTCCGATCTGCTGCAGGGGGCTTCGCGAATCGCGAGTGGCGGACGGTAAACGAAGGGGTCGTGGTCCCGGTCCGGAATATTGCAGCTGAACAGCTAATTGCGAGTTTCGGGTCGGGCAGGGCGAAGAACAGAAGGACTGGATCACTATGCGTATCGGCGCAATGTTGCGCACTGCCGCGCTGGGTGTGGCGGCTACGGTCGGGCTCGGGCTCGCGACCGTCACTCCGGCGACGGCAGCCACCGTGGATCGCTATCTCGATCTGCCGCTGGTCAATCGGGACGCCGCACAGGCGCCCGGCGGGGTCAACGCCGCCCTGCCCTACGACCGGGACGAACTCGGCCGGCTGCTCGAAGAGGCTCGCGCCCAAGGTATTCCACCCTCCCGCTACGCCGCGCTCCTCTACCAGTACTGGCTGGTCGACGCGACCGGCAAGGCCGGAATCGAGCTGAGCTCCTGGGATCCGCGCGCCGGCGTCGCCGCCAACCGCGAGAACCTGATCAGGTCCTACCGCTACTACGAGGATCTCCAGCTCGCGCATCGCGAACTCCAGTGGGCGGGCATGGGCGGTCAGGTCGGGGCCGACTTCGGCGGCGGGCTCATCGATTTCGAGCTGATGGGCGGGGACCTCTACGGCCTGCCCGGCCTCGCGGACGCCGCGCACACCGTGCTCGGCGCGGTGCGGCAGACCGCCGGGGACGCCGCGGTGGAGCTGCTGCCGAGCGGACTGCGCGCGCTGGCGAACGCCGCGCCCGCCATCACGCCCGAGGACGTGCGCCACGTCATCGGGATGATCCTGGTGATGCAGAAGAACATCTTCTCCGACCTGATGCCCATGCACGACGCCTACGTCACCGGTGGCCTGCCCGCCCTGCGCGAGTTCGAGGCCGCAGGTCTGTTCGGCGCCGACATCATGGCCGCCTGGACCGACGTCGCCTCCGGTGACGCCGACCGGATCGCCGCGGGCAATCGCGCGCTGCTGCGCCGCGAACAGGGCTGGGTGGTCGCCCGGCAGTGGGACGAAGTCCGTTCGTACAAGGGCGATATCGGCGCGGCCATGACCTACGCGACCGGCGCGGCCGGGTCGCCGTCCGTGGCGGGCGTGGTGCCGCCGCGCGAGTTCCACCCGGTGCGCGTCCCGTTCACCACCGCCGACGGTCGGCCCGCGCTGCTGACACTGCCGCTGCCGGACTGGGATTGGTCGGTCTTCGAGTCCCGCTGGGACTACATCGGCAGCGAACTGCTGCCCAAATACCGCTATCAGGTCGAGAACAACTGGCCCGCACTGGAATCGGCCATGCGGACGCCGTACGAGGTGCAAATGGAATCGAAACGACCGCTGCTGAACATGCCGCAGCTGCTGTCCTCCGCCGCCGGTGAACTGCGGGTCACCGTCCTTGCCCCGGAAGCGGCGGTGAGCTAGATGTCGCGCTGGAAACTGCCCGCCGTCCTGCTGGTCGCGGCCCTGACCCTGGCCGGGGTCGCCACCGGCGCGACCACCGTGCTCGCCGAGCCGGCCGCCGAGGCGCCCGTCAACGAGGTGCCCGGCCTGGACCGGGTGTTCAACGGTTTCGTCATCGGCACCCTGAACACCGCCGAGAACGCTACGCCCGAAGAGAAATTCGAGGCGCTGCTCGCGAATGATCCCTTCTATCAGGAGCCCCCGCTCACGGGCCGCGAGCAGCCCGGCGACATCCTGAAGGCGAAGCCGGTCGACGTCATGTTCCTGGGCGTGAAGCCGCGAACCGTCGCGGCGTACAAGCTCATGTACGTGACCACCGCGCCGGACGGCGTCACCCCGGTCATCAGCACCGGAATCCTGATGATTCCCAAGGACGGCAGGCCCGACGCCGAGCGCCGGCTCATCTCCTACCAGGAGGCCAACGACAGCGTCGGCTGGTCGTGCCATCCGAGCACCCAGTGGACCGGCGGCGCGCCGCTGGACGGCTCGTCCTGGTCGGCGCTGGGCCCGCTGGCGCTCATGTTCGACAAGGGCTACGCGGTCATGATCTCCGACGTCGGCAACGACGCGGATCGCGATCCGCACGGCGTCTTCGTCGGCACCTATGCCGGGCACGCCCAATTGGACGGCGCCCGTGCGGCGCTGGCGCTACCCGAGTCGGGGCTGGACCCCGCCGCGCAGATCGCGCTGTTCGGCATCGCGGGCGGCGGTGTGGGAGCGGCCTTCTCGGCCGAGATGGCCCCGGCCTACGCGCCCGAGCTGAACATCAAGTCCACGGTCATGGAGGGCATGGTCGTGGATCCGGCCAACTTCATGCGCGTCACCAGCGGTTCCGTCGGCTCGGGCTTCGCGCTGGCCACCCTGCTCGGGCTCGAACCCTGGTACCCGGAGATGCGGGTCAACGACAAGCTCAATCCGGCCGGGCAGGCGCTGGCCAACTTCTACCGCACCCAGTGCCAGGTGCCCGCCTACTTCGGGCTCCCGTTCGTGCCGATGGAGGCGCTGTTCACCTCGGGCCTGAACCCCGCGGACGAACCGGACTTCCAGGAGGCGTTCCGGAACAACATCCTGGGGCGCAACGGAACTCCGCGTTCCAAAATCATGATCTCGTCCTGTGCGAAGGACGATTCGCCGATGTCCCTGGTGCCCGCCAAGGATGCCCGGGATCTGGCCGACACCTATCGGTCGCAGGGCGCGGACGTGACCTACGCGCCGACCGACTGCAGCATGGAGCGCTTCATCACCGACATGTACGGCTGGGGCGTGGACCTTTTCGGCATGCAGACCATCGACTGGATCGACCGCAATTTCGACTGATAAGGAGTATCGCCGTGATGGCAATCGTGGATGGCCTGGTCTATCTGCTCACCTTCGGACCGCTCGCGGTGGCGAAGATGGCGGCCCAGGCGCTGGGTCTGTGACCCGAGGGTAAGGATTCGAACGACGTGGCTCCCCGGCCGATCGGCCGGGGAGCCACTGTCGTCTGTGGAGCGGGTCGAAAAGTCTTGCCGCCCGCCGTGGTTCGTGGCGCGGGCCGCGACTTCCGCCGTGCGCCTACTGTTTCGGCAGTTCGTGATGCCCGCCGAACGCCTGCCGCATGGCCGAGAGCACCTTGTCGGCGTACAGCGACTCCCCGCGCGAGGAGAACCGCTGGAACAGCGCCGCGGCCAGCACCGGCGCGGGGACGCCCTCGTCGATGGCGGCGTCCAGGGTCCAGCGGCCCTCCCCGGAGTCCGAGACCCGGCCGCCGAAGGAGTCCAGGTTCGGATCGGCGTGCAGCGCCGCCGCGGTGAGGTCCAGCAGCCACGACGCGACCACCGATCCGCGCCGCCACACCTCGGTGACCTCCGGGACGTCGATGTCGTACCGGTAGAGCTCGGGGTGCTCCAGGGGCGTGACCTCGGCCGAGTGCTCGGTCTCGGTCGCGGTGCCGATGTCGGCCCGGTGCAGGATGTTCATACCCTCGGCGTAGGCGGCCATGGCCCCGTATTCGATGCCGTTGTGCACCATTTTCACGAAGTGCCCGGCCCCGGCCGGACCGCAGTGCAGGTAGCCCTGTTCGGCCTGGGACGGCGCCCCGGTCCGGCCCGGGGTGCGCGGCGCGGCCTCGACGCCGGGCGCGATGGATTTCAGCAGCGGATCCAGGTATGCGACCGGGTCCGGCTCCCCGCCGATCATCAGGCAGAAGCCGCGTTCGAGACCGAACACGCCGCCCGAGGTGCCGATGTCGACGTAGTGAATACCTTTGGGCCGCAGATCTTCCGCGCGCCGGATGTCCTCGTGGTAGCGGCTGTTGCCGCCGTCGATGACGATGTCCCCGGGTTCGAGCAGCTCGGCGAGTTCGGTGATCACCGCGCCGGTCGCGCCGGCCGGGATCATCACCCACACCACCCGCGGCACCTCGAGCGCGGCCACGAATTTCGCGAGGTCGGTGGTGCCGGAGAAACTCGCGCCCAATTCGGCGGTGAGCGTGTCGATCTGCGGGGTGTGACGTTCGTACCCGACGGCGGTGTGCCCGTCCCGGACGATGCGGCGCACGATGTTGCCGCCCATCCGGCCGAGCCCGATCATTCCGAGCTGCATTCCGGTCTCCTCGAGTGGTCCCGAGCCTCGTCGTTCCCAGGCTCTGCCTGTGTGCGAGCGGGCGGGGCCCGGCTCGCATCGCGAACTGTCTCGATTGTCCCAGTCGAAGTCGCCGGAAGTTTTTTCGCCACTCGCGCGGATGGGATGTAACGACCCCGGACGTGCCCCGATAGACGGGGTGGCTCCGTGCTGTTGCCAGACCCCCGACCCGGCAACCGCACGGGGCTCTTTCATATCCCGGCGACATGTTGCACAGTGTTTGCTGTGAGTCTCGGCGAGCGGCGCGTGTCGGCCCGGCCCACTATGGTGGGCGGTGTACTCGCGCCTGCGAGTCGGTATTCCACCATTTGGGAGGATGGTTCGTGACCATCGAAAGTCCCGGGCGTCATGCGAAGTCGCGACGCACCGCCGGTGATCCGGCGCCCGGACGGCAGTTCCTGAACTCTCCGGCGGCTCGTCGCGCCGGGATCGCGGCAGGTGTGCTGATGGCCGCCGGCGGCCTGGCTTTCGCCCTCGACTTCGGACTATCGTCCGGGAACGTCCCGCGCGGGGTCGAGGTCGCCGGGGTGGATATCGGCGGAATGGACCGCGAACAGGCCCAGGCCAGGCTCGAGCAGGTGCTGAACCAGCGCGCCGGTCGGCCGCTGACCGTGCGCATCGGGGATGTGCAGACCGAGGTGGTGCCCAAGAACGCCGGCCTGTCGGTGGACTGGGACGGCACCTGGGATCGCATCGGCGGGCAGCCCATGAACCCCTTCACCCGCGTGTGGTCCCTGTTCGGCACCCGCGTCGTCGAACCGGCGGCCATCGTCGACAACACCGCCATGACCGCGCAGCTGGACGCCCTGCGCGCCAACGACCGTCAGCCCGTGGAGGGCGGTGTCGTCTTCGAGGGTGCGAAACCGGTAGGCGTGCAGCCCATTCCGGGCCGGGTGCTGGACGTCACGGCCGCCCGCGAGACCCTCGCCGAGCACTGGTCCGACGGCTCGCCGCTGGAACTGCCCGCGGTGGAGACCGAGGCCACCGTGCACTCCGACGCGGTCGCGCGCACCCTGCGCGAGGTGGCCGAACCCGCGGTGCGGGCGCCGATCACCTTCACCGGCAAGGGCGGCAACGCGGTGCTCGAACCCGAGCAGATCGGCGGCGCGCTCGCCTTCGCGCCCGACGGGCAGGGCGGGCTGGCGCTCTCGTACAACAACGAGGCCCTGATCGCCGCGCTCGGCCCGCAGTTGAAGGACACCGAGGTGGAGCCCAAGGACGCCACCTTCACCCTCGCGGGCGGCCGCGCCACGGTGGTGCCCGCCGTGGTCGGCGACACCATCAACTGGGACAGGACGTTCGACAATCTCGCCGCCCTGCTGGTCGCCTCCGGTGACCGCAGCCGGACCGTGGTCTACGAGCAGGTCAAGCCGAAGCTGACCACCGAGGACGCGAACAAACTCGGCGTGAAGGAGGTCGTCGCCACCTTCACCACCAGTGGTTTCAGCGGCCCCTCGGGCGTGAACATCAAGGTCACCGCCACCAAGGTGAACGGCGCGGTGGTCAAGCCGGGAGAAACGTTCTCGCTCAACGACTTCACCGGCCCGCGCGGCGTCGCCGAGGGCTACGTCGAATCCGGCATCATCGACAAGGGCCGCCCGAGCACCGCGGTCGGCGGCGGCATCAGCCAGTTCGCCACCACCCTCTACAACGCCGCGTACTTCGCCGGCCTCGAGGACGCGGGCCACACCGAGCACAGCTACTACATCTCGCGCTACCCGGCCGCGCGCGAGGCGACGGTCTTCGACGGCGCCATCGATCTGAAGTTCCGCAACCAGACCCCGTACGGCGTCTTCATCGAAACCTCCACCACCGCTTCCGAAGTCACGGTCCGCATGTGGAGCACCAAGACGGTCGAGGTCGAGTCCGTCACCGGCGAGCGCACCAAACCCACCGAACCCAACACGGTGACCCTGCCCAAGGGCAAGGACTGCATCGCCTCCGAGGGCGCGCCCGGTTTCACCACCTCCGACACCCGGATCATCCGGGACGCGGTGAGCCGCAAGGAGATCTCGCGCCACACCCGCACGGTGAAGTACGACCCGATCCCGGTCGTCAAGTGCGAGTAGGGGTTCGGTTCTCCGGATAGGTTTTCTCGCCGATGGCGACCGCGGCCAGCGCCATGGCCGCGGTCGCCATCGCCAGTTCCAGGTAGAGCCGAATCCGCAGGCCGGGAAGGTAGTCCAGCAGTTCGCCCTGCACCAGCACCCACAGCCCGAACATGATGGCGGCTCCCGCGGCCTGGACGAGTACCCAGGGCGCGTCGGCGGATTGCGACACCGCCAGGTAGATGATGCTGCCGAGCAGGTACAGGCTCAGGGCCAGATACGGCAGGCCGACGAACACCACGTAGACCAGCGAGCCGGTCGGGTCGACAGCCTCGGCCGGTTCTCCGGCGTAGGCGGGCGACGGTTCGTACCCGCCCGGTGCCGCGTCGATATCGGGCGGCGACGCGAACCCCAGGTAGAGGATCACCCAGCCCACACCGAGGATCAACGCTCCCGCCAATCGCCGGCGATACCCCGGTCCCCGCCGTCTCCCCATACGCAACACGCACCCCAAACTATCCCGGTGTCGTGGATGAACCTGGGGACAACTGTGGAGAACCCGTGTGAAAGCCCGCCCGCGGAGCTGTCCCCAGCGCTCCCGGGACCGGCTGTGGAAAACCGCGCGACCCCGCCCGCGGCGCTCCCGCCCGCCGCGCCGGACAACGACACGCGGTGCGTGATTCGGCAGGTCAGGAGGGGATTGGTGTAGGGGTCCGAGGCCTCCGGAAACCCTTCGCGAACCGTCGCGGACGCGGGTTCCCGGGTGCGGCGATGCGCATATGACAAAAGTTATCCACAGGCGGTGGATAGATCTTGGGATAGACCTCTGGTTGAGCCACAACACCTAGTGGTCGATCACCCGTCCGAACCACATGCTGTGGATAGCCGTGCTGGGACCGGCACCCTTGCGGAGCCACCGCTGTGCCCCTTGGAACAGCAGTGCGCCCCGGGACCGTGTGGGTCCCGGGGCGCACCGAGTCTTACCGGCGGATCCCCGCCGAGGCGGGAATTCCGACTCCTAGAAGGCGGCTTCGTCCAGCTCCATGATGTCGTTGTCGAGGTTCGACAGCACGGTGCGGGTCGAGGTCAGCTCGGGCAGGATGTTGCGCGCGAAGAACTGCGCGGTCGCGACCTTGCCGGTGTAGAACGCCTCGGTGGAGCCGTTGTCGAGGGCCTTGATGGCGACCTCGGCCTGCTGCAGCAGCTGCCAGCCGATGAGCAGGTCGCCGACCGACATCAGGAAGCGGACCGAGCCCAGGCCGACCTTGTAGAGCTCCTTGGGGTCTTCCTGCGCGCCCATCAGGTGCCCGGTCAGGGTGGCGGCCATGGCCTGCACATCCTCGAGGGCGGTGGCGAGCAGCTTGCGCTCCTGCTTCAGGCGGCCGTTGCCACCCTCGCGCTCGATGAACGCCTGCACCTGGCCGGCCACGTGGGCCAGGGCCACGCCGCGGTCGCGGGCGATCTTGCGGAAGAAGAAGTCCTGCGCCTGGATGGCGGTGGTGCCCTCGTACAGCGAGTCGATCTTGGCGTCGCGGATGTACTGCTCGATCGGGTAGTCCTGCAGGAAGCCGGAGCCACCGAAGGTCTGCAGCGATTCGGTCAGGTACTGGTACGCGCGCTCGGAGCCGACACCCTTGACGATCGGCAGCAGCAGGTCGTTGACGCGGAACGCGGTGTCGGCGTCGGCGCCCGAGACCAGCTGGGCCACATCGGCGTTCTGGTGCGCGGCGGTGTAGAGGTAGATCGCGCGCAGGCCCTCGGCGTACGCCTTCTGGGTGGCCAGCGAACGACGCACGTCCGGGTGGTGGGTGATGGTCACGCGGGGCGCGGCCTTGTCGGTCATCTGGGTCAGGTCGGCGCCCTGGACGCGAATCTTCGCGTACTCGAGCGCGTTCAGGTAACCGGTCGACAGGGTGGCGATGGCCTTGGTGCCGACCATCATGCGAGCGTTCTCGATGACGTCGAACATCTGCGCGATGCCGTTGTGGACCTCGCCGACCAGCCAGCCCTTGGCGGGCACGCCGTGGCCGCCGAAGGTGACCTCACAGGTGGCCGAGACCTTGATGCCCATCTTGTGCTCGACGTTGGTCACGAAGACGCCGTTGCGCTCGCCCTTGGTCTCGGTCTCGAAGTCGAAGTGCCACTTCGGAACGTAGAACAGGGACAGGCCCTTGGTGCCCGGTCCGGCGCCCTCGGGGCGGGCCAGCACCAGGTGCATGATGTTCTCGAACAGGTCGTCGGAGTCGCCCGAGGTGATGAAGCGCTTGACGCCCTCGATGTGCCAGGAGCCGTCTTCCTGCTTGATCGCCTTGGTGCGGCCGGCGCCGACGTCGGAGCCCGCGTCGGGCTCGGTCAGCACCATGGTGGCGCCCCAGTTGCGCTCGGCGATCTTCTGAGCCCAGACCTTCTGCTCATCGGTGCCGTTGTTGTAGAAGACCTGCGCGAATCCCGCACCGGCGGCGTACATCTGGGCCGGCGGGTTGGCGCCGAGGATCATCTCGCCCAGGGCCCAGCCGACGACGGAGGGGGCGCCGAGGCCACCGAGCTCCTCGCGCACGGGCACCTTGGACCATTCGCCGTCCTCGAGCGCCTTGTAGGACTTCTTGAAGGACTCGGGGAGCGTGACGGTGTGGGTCTCGGGATCGAAGGTCGGCGGGTTGCGGTCACCGTCGACGAACGAGTCGGCCAGCGGGCCTTCGGCCAGACGCTTGACCTCCGCGAGCATTTCCTTCACGGTGTCGGCGTCCAGGTCACCGTAGGCGCCGCTGTCGAGCAGAGTGCCCAGGCCGAGTACCTCGAAGAGGTTGAACTCGAGGTCGCGGGTGTTGGCTTTGTAGTGACCCATGGTCGTACTCACTCTCCATTGAGATGGGTGCGGTTCGGTGGTTGCCGTTCCCGCCCATTAGGCCCATCGGGTAGACACCGTAAAGAAGCGCTACTGACGGGTAACTTGTGTGCCATGTTACCGACCGGTAGGGCGGCGGCCAAGGTGATCGGGGCCGAATGTGACCAGAAGCACCCAGTTTGCTGGTCAATAGCGAACATGTTGGGCGCGTACCGATCCCGTTGTCGCAGCTAGCGACGTTGCTCACCGGGCGGGACCGGGGGCTATGAGCTTTCCCCGAGCTTTCCGGCGCACACGCGGTGTGCCGTGGCGGCGGGTGCGCGGCGGCTGGATACGGTGCGCACATGCGCATCGAGACGACGGCCGGACCGGCCGAGGTGGAGATCGAGCGGAAGGGCCGGGCCGCACCGGCGTTCCTGTTGGTGCTCACCCATGGATCCGGGGGTGGCGTCGATGCGAAAGATATTCTCGCCGTTCGTGATTCAGCGGTGTCCCGCGGCGGGGTGGTGGCCTCGGTGACGCAACCGTACCGGGTGGCGGGCCGGCGGGCGCCGGGTAAGGCCGACGTTCAGGACGCCGCCTGGCTGGAGATCGTCGCGGCGCTGCGCAAGAAATTCCGCGGCGTCCCGCTGATCCAGGGCGGGCGCAGCAACGGCGCGCGGGTGGCCTGCCGCACCGCGCGCGAGGCCGGGGCGCGGGGCGTACTGGCGCTGTCGTTCCCGCTGCATCCGCCCGGGAAGCCGGAGAAGTCCCGGCGGGACGAACTGCTCGCGCCGGGGGATATTCCGGTGCTGGTCGTCAACGGCGCGCGCGACCCGTTCGGGATACCGGACGCGGCGGACGCGGCGGAGGTCCACGTCATCGCCGGGCAGGCGCATTCCTATCGCGCCGGCTTCGAGGAGATCGTCGCGACCGTCGAGCCGTGGCTGGAGCGCTGGATCCGCTAGCGGTCCGCGGGCGAGGGACCGCGCCGACTCGGTGACGGCGCTACTCGGTGACCGCGCCCGAGCTCAGCGCGGCGGGGTGGCCGGTTCGTCCGGCCCGTCGATCCCGAGTCCCTCGAGTTCGGCGTCGTCCAGGATCGGCGGCGGGCCGGGCCGGGTCGCGACCACGAGCGAGTCGATGGCGTCCCGGTGCTCGGTGGCGCGCCGCACCCGCTCGGCCACCCGGATGTCCAGGTCGTCGCTCGCCGGGCCGAGGTCGGCGACGATATCGTCCGGGGTGAACAGCAGCGCCGGATCCTGTTCGCCGCCATACCCTTCGGTGAGATTGGCGGGGTCGTTCCCCAGCACCACCAGCATGCCCTCGGGCACCAGCAGATCGGCCGCGCGCAGCAGCAGGGCCCGGCGCCGGTCGGCGGGCAGGTGCAGGTGCGCGATCAGGATCAATTCGTACGGGCCGGTGATCCCGGCACGGTCGAGATCGTTCACGTCGGCCCAGTGCCACCGAATCCGGCTGCGCACCGAGCGCGAGAGGCGGGAGGCCACCGTGCGGCCCTTGTCGACCCCGGCCTGGGAGTAGTCGATCGCGTCGACCGCCCAGCCGTGGGTGGCGAGCCAGAGCGCGTTGCGACCCTCGCCGCAGCCGAGGTCGAGCGCGCGGGGCAGCTCCGGCCGCGGCTCACCGACCGCGTGCGGGCCGTCCGGAAACCGGCGTTCGAGCCCGAAGACCTGCTCCACGACGGTGTCGTCGGGCGGTGCGCCCCACACCAATTCGGTGCGGCTGTAGAACTCGTCCCACGCGGCGGCATCCATGGGTCCGAGTCTATGGGCGCGACAGCGCCGCCGAACGGTGGTGGCCGACACCCTGACGGCCGCGAACGCGAAACGGCCGCGAACACCGGCGGTGTTCGCGGCCGAATGTCTCGGCGCAGCGGCCTCAGAGCTGGGTGCGCATCAGGATCACGTTGTACTGGCTGTGCACGGTCGTGAGGAAGTACAGGTCGCGCCCGGTCTGGTACGGGAAGATCGAGGGCGCGTACGCGGTCGGGAGCTCACGGGTGTCGATGAGCACCTCGGGTCCGCTCCACGGGCCCTCCGGGCTGGGGGACCGGTACATGACCACCGAGTTCCACGGGTCCGTGGTGAGCATGATGTATTGCCCGAGGTAGTCGTTCCACATGACCGACATCTCCGACACGCCGCCGCCGATGATCGGGGTGGCGCCGTCCACGTCGCCGCGCTTCCACTCGTCGCCCACCCAGTACTCGTAGGCGCCGAGGTCGCCGATGGCGGCTTCGGGCACGCGAGCGATGTAGGCCGGGTTGTTGCGGCCCGAGGCGGTGCCGTACTCGTAGACGAAGCCGCCCGCCTTGACGAACGAGTTCATCTGGAAGTTGCCGTTGCCGCCCTCGTCGGGCCGGCGGGTGTCGGGCAGTTCCACCCAGTTCTCGCCGTTGTCGCCGGAGACCGCGAGGCCGGAGAAGTTGGTGGTCCACTCGCCGACGTCGTCCCAGGTCTTCACCGACATCAGGCTCATGTACTGGGTGCCGCCGACGGAGATGGCCGCGGTGGGGATGCGGCTGATCTCGAGGAACGGAATCTTGGGGCTGGGGATCAGATCCCGCGCCTGTCCGAAGACGTCGCGCACGACGCTGTCGAAGTAGATGCCGTTGGACGGGTCCTGGGTGTGCGAACGCACCAGGATGTTGGAACGCCACGCCCAGGTGCTGCCGACCAGCAGGTTCGGGAAGCCGAGCCCGGCGGTGTCACCGAAGGTGGTGAGCATTTCGCCGTGGCCGTTGTCCCACATGATGCCCAGGTCGGTGCCGAGCACGTTGTAGGCCTGGGTGTTGTTCGGGCTGGCCATGCCGGTCACCTGGAAGACGGCCTTGGAGCGGCCGGGTAGCTGCGGCAGCCCGTGGGTGCCGTTGAGCACCGGAATGGGGTTGATGGCGTTCGGGTTCGCCGCTGCCGGAGATGTCACGGTGAGGAGCAAGGCCGTGGCGCCTGCTAAAGCGGACAACAGCAGGGGGGCGGTCTTGGTCAATTGCGTGGGCCCTCCGGTTCTCGCCGAATAATGCGCGACCACACGGTATGTGACGGGTCGCACAAAACGCTCGACTCGCTGGCAAAGTGTGAAAATGCTAACAGCGGAACGGGTCTCCGTCAGATCGAGACCGGGTATTTGCCGGGGGTTGACTCGGATCGTTATTTCGTACCACGGCCGAGGGCCTGACGGACGATCAAAGGCAGCTGTGTCGCGCGTTCGATAGCGAGAGTTCGTCGAATCGTTGCCTCCCAGCTGCGCTCGAACAGTCGCTTGGCGCTCGCGACGGTGTGCGCCGGCCGGGTGGCGATGCGGTCGGCGAGTCGCTCGGCGGCGGCGATCGGGTCGTCGTGCACCTCGGTCACCAGGCCGATCCGCGCGGCGTACGTGGCGTCCACCGGATCGGCGGTCATGGTGAGCAGCAGGGCCTGGTCGTAGCCGATCAGCCGGGACAGCGTGGCCGCTCCGGTCATGTCGGGGATGAGCCCGTGCTTGGCCTCCATGACCGCGAATTCGGCGTCCGGCGTGACGAATCGGAAGTCCGCGGCCAGCGCGATCTGCAGGCCGCCGCCGTAGCAGCGCCCGTGCACGGCGGCGATGACCGGCTGCGGCAGCCGGCGCCAGGCCCAGCACGCCTCCTGAAAGGTATTGGTGCCGCGCCACGGCAGCGGCACGAAACCGCGCACGATTGCCAGCGGATCGCCCATTGCCTTGGCGATATCGAGTCCGGAGGAGAAACTCGGCCCGTTGCCGGTCAGAATGACGGCGCGGATGTCCTTGCGGCGCTCGATGACTCCGGCGACTCGCACCAGCTCGCCCAGCATGTCCAGGGTCAGGCCGTTGTGTTTGTCGGGGCGGTCCAGGCTCACGTAGGCGCGATCGCCCGCGAAACGCAGGGCGACATTGTTCGTGGAAACGCTGTCGCCGGAAACGGCGGAAACGTGCTCGGTCGAAACGTTGTTGCTCACGGCTGGTCCTTCGTTCGGTTCCATCGGTCCAGCAGGAGCTGGGCGCAGCGGTCCGGGTCGTCGTAGAACGGTGTGTGCCCGCTGCCGGGCAGCGTGACGTGCCGGGCGCCGGGCAGCAGGGCCCGGGCGCGGCGGGCCTGGGTGGCGTACGTGAGAAGTATGTCGCGATTGCCCCAGGCGATGGTCACCGGGAGATGATCGACCGCGCTGGGATCGGGCAGCCGGAAGCCGGTGAACGAGGCCAGGGCGGCGTCGAATCCGTCCGCGCCGAGCAGTCCTTCGACGGTCTCGATCGCCACGCGCGGTTCCAGGGCCCAGGCTTTGCCGAACACCAGACTGGTCAGTGCGGTGCGCCCGGCGGTGTTCCCGAGGATGGCCGGGGCGATCGGGCGCAGCACGGTGCTCAGGTTCTTGGCCCGGCCCAGCGCCTGCTGGCACCACACCCGCCCGGCGGTATCCCAGAATCCGATGGGGGAGTAGGCGGTGACCGAGCGGGCCACGCCGCGCGCGGCCAGATCGAGGGCGATGCCGCCACCCATGGAGTTGCCCGCCAGGTGTGGCTTGTCGATGCCCTGCGCGGCGAGGAAGTCCACCAGCGCGTCGGCGAGGGTGGAGACGGTGGTGTGCGCGAGCGGTGCGCTGGCGCCGAAGCCGGGCAGGTCCACCGCGATGACCTCGTACTCCGCGGCCAGGGCGGCGATGACGGGTTCCCAGACCTGCCAGCGGCTTCCGACGCCGTGCACGAGCACCAGGGGCTCGCCGCTGCCGGTGCGGTAATGGTTCAGCTCGGTCATCTCGACTCCCCTGGGGTGTGGCGGTGGGTCGACCCTAACAGTCGTTGGCAAGCGGCCAATTGTGGATTTCGGCCGGTATCGCGTGCCGCTCGGAACCGGCGCCGAGCACCGGTTTCGGTCAGCGCTGCACAACGCACCGGTTGTGTGAGATCGTTCCTGCGGCACTCAGCCCCACCGTTCATGAGAATCGAGGAACCCGTGCGCATTTCCCTGATCGCCGCCGCGCTCGTCGCCCTTCCGCTGCTGGCCGCCTGCGGCAGCGACGACGAGAAGGCTCCGGCAGTCACCGCGGCGGAGGTGTCGAAGGCGCTGCAGGACGGCGGCCTCAAGGACACCAAGCTGGCCGACTGCGCGGCGAAGATCTATGTGGACGAGGGTATTTCGCAGGACGGGCTGCGCCTGATGATCAAGAACGACGCCAAGGCGGCCTCGGCGACCGATCCGGAATCGATGGGCATGAGCACCGCCGACGCCGAGAAGGCGCGCTCGGCGACCAATAAGATCGTGGGCGAGTGCCTGAAGTAGGGCGCTGACCCGGGGGCAGGCTCGGCGGTGGGGGAGGGCAGAAGTACTGCCCCGCCTGGGTTTTAAGCGGTTCCCTGTCGGATCGCAAGGGGACGGGGGCAGTCTCGGGTGACGGCGTGGTCCGTCAGCGGAGACACCCCCGTCGCCGTCCGCACAGATCTAGGAACTTGTGATGAGGAAATCCGTACTCGCGGTGGCGCTGCTCGCGCTGCCGCTGCTGGCCGCCTGCGGCACCGACGAGTCGTCCACCGCCCCTACCACTCTCGCGCCGGTGAGCTCGTCCGCTCCGGTCACCACGTCCCCCGGCGCCACCACGCCCAAGACCACCGTGTCGGCTCCCAAGTCGACGACCGAGTCCGATGCCACGACCCCGGGCTCCGTGCCGTCGGGCGCGCTGGCGGTCCCGGTGATCTCCCAGTCCCTGCAGGACAAGGGCGGCCTGGACGCGAAGACCGCCGACTGCGTGGCCAAAATCTATGTGGAAGAAGATCTTTCGCAGAACGCCCTGACCAAGATCGCGCAGAGCGGCAACGCCGCCAACCCGACCGAACTCGGCCTGAGCGTCGACGACCTGCGCAAGGCCGCCGCCGCCGCGACCCGCGTGGTCAAGGAATGCTCCTGATCGTGTGAACGTGTGCCTCGGTGGGGCGGGGCACGCGGGCGCGGCGTCTCGCGGTCAGGACTGCGTGATGCGGTCAGCGGCGAGTCTCGCGGCCGGTAAGCGACGGAAACGAAGGTCGGGACGCTATGTCATCGGCTGCCGAGTATGTCGTCGGGACCCCCGATAGTCAGGCCAGAATGGTCGCTTTTGTGTGAAATATGAGGGTGTATACCGGGTTTCGGCAGCAGCTCGCCGGTTCCGCGCGCGGCGGCCTGGCCGAGGCGCACGAAGACCACGCGCGGATCGTCGGCGATCGCCAGCCCGGCCCGGACGATGAGGCCCGGGTCGGCGAGCATCGCGAGGAGTATGTGCTCGACGGCGATGTTCGGGGCGCTGCCCGCGACGGCGATGTCCTCGGCTTTGGTCATCAGGGCCGCGAGGTCCGGCGAGCACGCGAACGTGGAGACGGGCTGATCGGCGTTCGTCTCGGCCATGACCCTCAGCCTTCCGTCGTGGTCGTGGTCGTCGGCGGCGTCCGCGGATAGGTGTGCGCGGGGTCGATCGTGAGCACGTCGGCGACCTCGGTCAGGGCAGTCGGCACGATGGCGGACTCGAGGTGGTCCAGGCTCGGGGTGATGACCGCGTCGACGCCGAGGCGGTCCAGCATCACCCGGATGCGATGGATGCGGTCGTCGGTCCTGTCGCTGAACGCCGCGATCTTGCGCAGGTCGTATCCCGCCATCGCTGCGGCGTAACGGATTTCGGTCTCGTGGCGACGCTGCCGGGCGCCGGCCAGGTCGCTGCGCAGGTAGCCGATCGCCGATCGCATCCTCACCACCTCCCGGCGGAGGCGAGGCGCTCGGCCTCGGCGGCGAGCCGCGCGCGGATGTCGTCCACCGTGACGGCCGCTCGGTGGCGGCCCGTCCCGGCGGAGTGCGCGGCGGCGCTCGACCCGGTCGAATGCAGTGCGGCGAGGATCGTCGCCCCGGCGACTACCGCGATGGAAAGAAGGAGTTCCATGTCTGGTCCTTGCGTCCCGTGTGAATGCCCTGGTGGTGGTGCTGCTGCCACTCAGAGTGGCGGAACGCAAGCACGCTGAGGGACAGCGAAGGGACAGAAGACACAGCTGCGCAGCCGGTCTACCCTCAAGAGATGGGCGAGCACATGGGGCATCGCATCGCTGCTGAACGCAAAATCGCCGGCCTGAGCCAGGCCGCGCTCGCGCGGCGCGCCGACTACAGCCTGAGTCTGGTCAAGGCGGTCGAGCAGGGCAGGGAACCCGCATCCTCCGGCTTCACCAGCGCGATAGCGAAAGCGCTGCGCATCAGACCCGAGCAGCTGACAGGTGCACCGTACGACGACGGGAAACCGTTGTCCGACGCGGTGAATGGGCTGTCGATCCTGCTGGCCGAAGGCCGGTTCGCCCGCGCCGTCGAGCCCGGGACGCTCGCAGCCATCGAGGCGGACCTGGACGCGGCCCGGCAGCTCTACCGCAGCGACCGCACTCGCCGGACAATCGAAGTTTTGCCCGACATCATCAGACGCCTGCACGGCGCGGTGCGTGAACTGTCCGGCGATGAGCAGGCGCGCGCCTATTCGCTGCTCACCTCGGCATACGTCCTGGCCGAGTGGTCGGCTCGGCGCATCGGGCACATGATGCTTGTTCTGCCGGCTCTCGATCTAGCGGATGTCTACGCGCCTCTCGCCGATGACCCGAACGAGGGCGCGTTCTCCGGACTCGCCCGCGCGCGGGTGCTGACCCACTTCGGTGAGTCCGAGGTCGCGGAAACGCTGGTCAACTCCGCGATCGAGTCGGCGGCCGACGACCAGCCGGGTCTGGTGCTCGCGGGCTATTCGCATCTGGCAGGCGCAATCAACGACGCGCGAAAGCTCAACTACCGCAGCGCCATTGATCATATCGCCGCCGCGCGCGACATCGCTGAACACACCGGCGAGACCGACCTGTACAACCTGTCGTTCGGCCCCCTGAACGTCGCGATTCACGAGCACGAGATCGAACTCGAAGCGGGAGATCCGAACCGCGCCGCGATCGAGGGCGCGAAGCTGACCTACTCGGCAGATGCGCCACCAACCCGGATCGGCCACCACTGGCAGGACAACGCCCGGGCATGGCTTTTGAGTGGGAAGCCGGACAGGGCGCTCGCCGCGCTCAACAAAGCCCGGGCCGCCGCGCCACAACAGACCCGGCTACATCCCTCGGTGCGCGAGACGGTGCACGGGATCGCCTCGGCGCAGCGCAGGCAAAACGAGAGTCTGCTGGGATTCGCCTCCTGGCTGGGTGCAACGCTGTAGTAGTTCGGTACCTCGGTTGCGCCCGGACGCTTCGTGCCGGGACGAGGTGCCTAGCGCGCCTGCAGCTTTCGGCCGTCGCCGGTGTGAGCCACCGGCAAAGAGAAAGCCCCGGCCGGACTGTCGTCCGGCCGGGGCTTTCGTACTGGAGCCGATGACGGGAATCGAACCCGCGCCATCTGCTTGGGAAGCAGAAGTTCTACCATTGAACTACATCGGCGTGCGTCCGAGACTCTATCAGACGCGGGGACGCGGAACGCAACTCTTTACACGTCGGAGCTGGTCCGGGGGGTGGCGGCGCGGACCGGGGAGGGTGCCGAGGGGGTGGTCGGCACCTCTGGATCGCGGGGTCGGGAGCCGCTCGTGTCGGGAGCGACGCGCCGGGGCGGGTGAGTTGTTTCGCCGAAGTAGGGGGTTCGGCTTCGTCGCCAGTCCTACACTGGCTCGCAGGGTTGAAAGCCCGTCCACCACAGGGACTTTGGGTGCGCTGGGGGTTAGCCGGAGCGTGTCCCGGTCTCCTGTTCGGGGGTCGAGGAGGACACATGACCGCCGTGCCGTCGCAGGATGTCCCGCAGCTGAAGGCCGCGCGGCCCTATCCGCCCCGGAGAGGGGCCAAGGGGTCCTTCCTGTGGAAGGCGGTGACCACCACCGATCCCAAGGTTCTCGGGATCATGTACCTGTTCACCGCGATGACGTTCTTCCTGATCGGCGGCGTCCTGGCGCTGCTCATGCGCAGCGAGCTGGCGCGGCCGGGGATGCAGTTCCTCTCGGCCGAGCAGTTCAATCAGCTGTTCACCATGCACGGCACGATCATGCTGCTGTTCTACGCCACCCCGATCGTCTTCGGGTTCGCCAACGCGGTGCTGCCGCTGCAGATCGGCGCGCCGGACGTGGCGTTCCCGCGCCTGAACGCGTTCAGCTACTGGCTGTACCTGTTCGGCGCGACCATGGCCACGGCCGGTTTCATCACCCCCGGCGGGGCCGCGGACTTCGGCTGGACCGGATACACCCCGCTCAGCGACTTCACCCACTCCCCGGGCGTGGGGGCCGACCTGTGGATCATGGGCCTGGCCGTCTCCGGCGTCGGCACCATCCTCGGCGGCGTCAACATGATCACCACCGTGGTCTGCCTGCGCTGTCCCGGCATGACCATGTTCCGCATGCCGATCTTCACCTGGAACATCCTGGTGACGAGTGTGCTTGTGCTGCTTGCCTTCCCGATCCTGACCGCCGCGCTCCTGGCACTCGCGGTCGACCGGCACCTGGGCGGGCACATCTACGACGCCGCGAACGGCGGGGTGCTGCTGTGGCAACACCTGTTCTGGTTCTTCGGCCATCCCGAGGTGTACATCGTCGCGCTGCCGTTCTTCGGCATCGTGACCGAGATCTTCCCGGTCTTCAGCCGCAAACCGCTGTTCGGCTACTCGACCCTGGTGTACGCGACGCTCTCGATCGCCGCCCTGTCGGTCGCGGTGTGGGCGCATCACATGTACGCCACCGGCGCGGTGCTGCTCCCGTTCTTCTCGCTCATGACGTTCCTGATCGCGGTGCCTACCGGGGTGAAGTTCTTCAACTGGATCGGCACCATGTGGCGCGGGCAGCTCACGTTCGAGACGCCCATGCTGTGGTCCATCGGCTTCCTGGTGACCTTCCTGTTCGGCGGCCTGTCGGGCGTGGTGCTCGCGTCGCCGCCGCTGGACTTCCACGTGTCCGACACCTATTTCGTGGTCGCGCACTTCCACTACGTGCTGTTCGGCACGATCGTGTTCGCGACGTTCGC